>CABRWN010000229.1 GCA_902474645.1 uncultured Collinsella sp. | reverse complement strand
TGCGTTGCAAAGGATGTTCGAACAGCTGCCTTCTGACCGTGAACGACTTCGGCGTGGACGCGACCACGGGCAAGCACCGCCGCTTCATCACCGGCAACCGCTGCGAGAAGGGCGCCGGCCACAAAAAGCAGAAGACCGAGGCCCCCAACCTCTTCAAAAAGAAAAACGAGCTGCTCTTTAACCGCGAGGTGCTGAGCCCCGACGAGGCCCCGCGCGGCACCGTCGGCATCCCGCGCGCACTCAACATGTACGAGAACTACCCCTTCTGGCACGCGTTCTTTACGCGCTTGGGCTTTAGCGTGCAGCTGTCCGACCAGTCGAGCAAGAAGACCTATCAGGCGGGCATTGAGTCCATGCCGTCCGAGAGCGTGTGCTATCCGGCCAAGATGAGCCACGGCCACGTGATGAACCTCATCGACCGTGACGTCGACTTCATCTGGATGCCGTGCGTGCGCTGGGAGCGCAAGGAGGATCCGACCGCCGGCAACTGTTACAACTGCCCCATCGTCATGAGCTACCCCACGGCGTTGGCGCTCAATATCGACGAGATCCGCGAGCAGAACATCGAGTTCCTGTACCCGTTTGTGCCCTATCACGACAAGACCGAGCTCAAGCGCCGTCTGTACCAGGTGCTCGCCGTCGACCGCGTGGCCGATGCGCAAGCCGGTCGCGGTCGAGTGCGCGGTCCCAAGATCACGCGCTCCGAGGTCGATGCCGCCGTCAACGCTGCCTTTGAGGCCGACGCGCGCTTCCACGAGGATATCCAGACCATGGGCGAGGAGGCCCTTAAGTGGGTCGAGGACCACGGCGGCCACGGCATCGTACTCGCCGGTCGTCCCTACCATAACGACCCCGAGATCAACCACGCCCTGCCCGAACTTATCTCGAGCTTTGGCTTTGCGGTCTTTACCGAGGATTCGCTTGCGCATCTGGTAAAGCCCGAGCGTCCGATTCGCGTCGTCGACCAGTGGATGTACCACAGCCGCCTGTACGCCGTCGCCCGTTTTGTGACGATGCGCAACGACCTGGACCTGATCCAGCTCAATTCCTTCGGCTGCGGCCTGGACGCTCTGACCACCGATCAGGTGCAGGAGATTCTGGAAGCCAGCGGCAAGATCTACACCGTGCTTAAGATCGACGAGGTGTCTAACCTGGGTGCCGCGCGCATCCGCATCCGCTCGCTCATGGCAGCGCTCAAGGACCAGGAGGCCGAGCGCCTGGCCGATGCCACGGCCGCGGGCGAGGCCTACGAGCAAGGCGATGCCGCGCCGGTGGCGCCCTCCACGGATGCCCCCGCATTCGCGAGCCGCAAGTACACGTTCGAGGCGCAGCGTGAGAGCGCCTCGACCGCGTGGCCCAAGGTGCCCTTTACCGAGCAGATGCGCGACGAGGGCTACACCATCCTGTGCCCGCAGATGGCCCCGATCCACTTTGACCTGGTCAAAGAGGTGTTCCGTGGCGCTGGTTACAACTTGGAGCTGCTGCCCTCGACCGATCACGACGCCGTCGAGGCTGGGC
>CABRWN010000228.1 GCA_902474645.1 uncultured Collinsella sp. | reverse complement strand
GCACAGGCACGCCACGCCAATGGCAGCCGCAAAGCTGCACAGGATGCCGCGGTAGTCTTTGATGGCCGTGAGATAGCTCATGCCGTTCCAGTTGACGATCATAATATTGAACAACCACAGGCATAGCAGCCCCTGCAGCAGCGTGGCGCCCGAGAACAGCAAAAAGACGCCGTAGAGCACCGTGCCCGCAACGAGCATGATGGCGTTGGAGCCCCAAAACGAAGGCAGAATCTCATCCTCGCGCTCGGCAAAAAGCATGTCGGCCAAAAAGCGCGTGACCGGCATGGAGAAAAAGCTCGTGAGCAAAAGCGAGGCCAGCAGTGTGTAGGTCACCATGCACACCAGCAAATCCTGGTTGGCACGGCCCACACCCCACAGACCGCACAGCACCAAGATACCCACCTGGAGCAGCACGCCCAGCAGCATCGGGCCCGTGCACACAATGCCGGCGTAGCCGTAAGCGCGCATCGTGGCAAACAGGCCCTTGCGCCTAAACAGGCGCTTGAGCTCAAAACCAATTCCGGCCACCGGCTACTCCCCCTCTCTGGACAGGTTAAACGCACGCGCCGTCTCGTCGTACAGCGCGCGATAGTTGGCGAGCATCTGCTCGTGCAAAAAGTACGTGGCAACGCGACGCTGCCCGCGCTCCCCCATCTCAATGCGACGGGCGCGGCTCACGCACATGCGCTCCATGGCATCGGCCAAGCCCTTGCGATACATGGGCGGCGTCACAAAACCCGCCACGCCAAAGTCGTCGCCCGGGGCGCCTTCGAGCAACTCGCGGCAGCAGCCCACCTCGGTCGTCACGCAGGGACGGCGCGATGCAAGCGACTCCAGCACGCTGAGCGGCTGACCTTCGGAGATGCTCGTCAAAATGGTAAAGTCGAGCTTTTCCATGTACTCGACCACGTTGACGCGACCGGTAAAGATCAGGTCGTGCACGCCCAGGGTATCGACCAGCGCGTGGCACTCGGCGCCGTACTCCTCGTCGTCCACGCCGCCCATGATGTGCAGACGCACCTTAGGCAGGCGCTCGTGCAGCTCAAAGAAGGCATAGATCATAGTCTTGACGTCCTTGATGGGAGCCAGGCGCACCACCGCGCCAATGTCCACCCAGCCGTCATCGGTCTTTAAGGGAATATCCTTAAAGCGATCGAACTGGATACCGTTGGGGATGACCAAGCATTTGTCCGCATCGCAGCCCATATCAATCTGCGTCTTGCGGGCGTTATGGAACAAACTCGTCACGCGGAAGGCGCGGCGGTAGATCTCCTCCGAAAGCAGGTAGAAAAAGCGAATCCAGCGGTCCTTAAACGACGGCACCACCCAATCGGCACGAATGATCTCTTCCTCGCGCTCGCGGGTATAGATGCCATGCTCGGTCAGCAGCACCGGCGCATGGTGAACGCTTGAGCCCAAGCAGGCGAGCAGGCCACCGTAGCCGGTCGAGATGGCGTGGTACACATCGGCCACCGGCACCTCGCTGCCCAACAGGTAGAGCACGGGCAGCAACATGGAGCGCATGGTGTGGAATGCATC
>CABRWN010000227.1 GCA_902474645.1 uncultured Collinsella sp. | reverse complement strand
CCTATTCGCTTAATGTGTTCGGCTGAGATCGGAAATCAACCACCACATAGGAGCTGGCTCTCTATCCCGATCTTCAAACATCTCAACCTGTAACATCTGGGCGGGCAAATCGGCTCTATCTGTTACAGATCGAGACAAAAGGCAGGTGTTGGGACGAACATCTCATTCTGTAACAGTAAGACGACTTTTAACGGTCTAGATGTTACAGATTGAGACAAACCGCTGGGACGGGTCAAAACCACCACAAAGGTGTCTATCCCTTTGTGGTGGTTGGGGTGTTAGGGGAGGAGCTTCATGGCGGCGTCGTGGGCGGCGTGCTCGTAGGTGTCGTCGAGGGGCTTGAGCGGCAGCAGGGCTGTGCCCTGCGCATCGCCGCGCCGCTCGAGGGCGTGCGCGATGAGCCAGTCGGCGAGTTCGGGGTTCTTGGGCAGCGCCGGGCCATGCAGGTACGTGCCGATGACGCCCTTGTAGATCAGACCCTCAAGGCCATCATCGCCGTTGTTGCCGGTGCCCGTGACGACGGACGTTCCGAGCGGCGTGGCATCGGCGTCCAAAAGCGTACGGCCGCCATGGTTCTCGAATCCCACAAAGGGCTCAGGTGCCAGGTCGGTTTTGACGGCTACGTTGCCGATCAGGCGGTCGGAGCCGCGTACGGTTTCGGCGGCAATGACCCCCAGACCCTCGATGCGATCCTCGCCCATATAGTACGAACGGCCGAGCAGCTGATAACTGCCACAGATGGCAAGCAGCGAGCCGCCATCCTCAACATAGGCCGCGACCTTGTCTTTTTGGGCGAGCAGCTCGTGTGCCACGGCTAGCTGGTCGCGGTCGGAGCCGCCACCCATCATGAGGATATCGGCATCGGTCAAATCAAGCGTTTCGCCCATACGGACCTCGTCTACACGCGCGGGAATGCCACGCCAGGCGCAACGGCGCTCGAGCGCGATAACATTGCCGCCGTCGCCGTAGAGGTTAAGGGCATCGGGATACAGGTAGACGATGCGCAGCGGGCGCGAAAGCTCGACTGGTGCGATGCCGGCAGGAAGAGCGCTGCCGTCGGCACGGGCTACGGCGCGCCCGGCAACAGCGTCGGAAGTGGCGCCCCTCAGTCCGTCGAGCTCCTTGACCAGCGGAGGGAAGGCCGTGTAGTTGGCGACGGCGTAGAAGGTGTCGCTTGCGGCTTCGTTCGCAACAGCGCCAATTGCCTGCGCGACGTCCGAGATAATCGCGGCATCGATGCCGGCGTACTTGAGGCGCACCTGCATGTCGTGTGCGCGCGTGCCGCCGACAAAGGCGACAAGTCCCGGCGTGTCGGCGATGCGCTCAAAGTCGACGTCGTAGATCCACGATACATCGTGGCCGTCGGCATCGTTGTCGTTGAGGAAGAAAGCGCAGAGCCTGCCGCCTGCCGTCTTGATGGACTGGATTTGTCGATCGAAGCCTACGGGATTCTTAGCCAGGTTGGCCTCGACGGTGCGGCCGGCGATATCCCAGCGGCCCATGCGTCCGCCGGCGGGGACGTAGGCATCGAGCGTAGGCTG
>CABRWN010000226.1 GCA_902474645.1 uncultured Collinsella sp. | reverse complement strand
GGCGGCGGCGAGCGCCTCGATCACGGTGCCGAGCTGGTCGCCCAGAAGGACACCGTTGTAGGTGGAGTTGAAACCGATGCGGTGATCGGTCACGCGGTCCTGGGGCTGGTTGTAGGTGCGGATCTTCTCGGAACGGTTACCGTGGCCGATCTGGCTTTGGCGCTCGGCACCGAGCTCTGCCTGCTGCTTCTCGAGCTCCATCTCGTACAGACGGGCGCGCAGCATCTGCATGCAGACCTCGCGGTTCTGGATCTGGGAGCGCTGCTCCTGCGACTGCACCACGGTGTTGGTGGGCAGGTGGGTGATACGCACGGCGGAGTAGGTGGTGTTAACGCACTGACCGCCAGGGCCCGAGGCGCAGTAGGTGTCGATGCGCAGGTCGGACTGGTTAATCTGGACGTCAATCTCCTCGGCCTCGGGAAGTACGGCGACGGTAGCCGTGGAGGTCTGGATGCGGCCCTGGGACTCGGTCTTGGGAACGCGCTGGACGCGGTGCACGCCGGACTCGAACTTCATGACGGAGTAGACGCGATCGCCCTCGACCTTGAACTCGATGGACTTAAAGCCGCCAGCCTCGCTGGGGCTGGAATCGAGCACGGTGGTCTTCCAGCCACGCGACTCGCAAAAGCGCTGGTACATCTTGTACAGGTCGCCGGCGAAGATGGCCGCCTCGTCGCCACCGGCGGCGGAGCGGATCTCGACGATGGTGTTCTTGTCGTCGTTGGGGTCGCTCGGGATGAGCATGTACTTGATATCTTCCTCGAGCTGGGGAAGCTTGGCCTCGTTTTCGGAGATGTCCATCTGGAGCATCTCCTTCTCATCGGCATCGGTGGTATCGTGAAGCATTTCCTTGGCAGCCTCGATGTCGTCGAGCGCGCCGATGTACTCGCGCGAGGCAGCAATGAGGTCGGACTGGTGCGCGTACTCCTTGTTGAGACGCGTGAACTCCTTGATGTCGGAGGCGACGGCCGGGTCGGACAGCTTCTTCTCGAGCTCCTCGTAGGCCTTGATGATCTTTTCGAGCTTGTCGCGCATGGCAGGACTCCTTTATATGCGTGAAGATGAAAATCGGCAGAGTTGATGGGGCGCATGGCGTCACTGCGGGGGTAAGCCCAGCTAGAACATGTCGATCTTCAGATACATGCGCATCCCTTCGCGTGTGGGGTACATAGTTGCGGTCTAACCCATACATGATAGCGTGCGCAGGCAAACCTGCATATAACCCGCACGGAATGAGCGGACGTCCCCCAACGGCTAACAAGGGGACTGTCGCTTGTCACATTCTAGAGCGTGTGGAGCAGGGCGATGAGGAAGCGGACACCCTGGAGGTAGGCGCGGCGGGTGATGCGCTCGTTGGTGCCGTGGACGCCGCGATCACACTCGTCGTCATCAACCACAAAGGCCGAGAAGCGAATGCACTCGGGGCAAATGCGCTGGTAGTTGGCAGCATCGGTCGCGCCAATCACGGTCGAGGGAACGATGCCGATAGAAGCTCCGCCCGCCGCTGATGATCCGTTTTCCTCCGTCCCCTTTGGATCACGGAAGTAGCGGGCGGCAATGGCGCGAACGGCCTCGAGCCCCGGCCCGCCGACACGCGGGGACGGCGAGGGCTCGGAGCTGCCGGGGCCGAGT
>CABRWN010000225.1 GCA_902474645.1 uncultured Collinsella sp. | reverse complement strand
AATGAAGCCGTTGCTGGCGCCGACCAGACGCATAATCGCAATCTCACGACGACGCGCCGTGATGGATAGGCGAATCGTGTTGTTGATGAAGATGAAAGCGATAAAGGTCAGAAGGCCAACGAGCACCACGGCGGCGATGCGGATGTAGTTGGTCACCTGGAACAGGCGGCTCACCTCCTGGCCGTACAACACGCTCGCGTTGACGTCGCCGTCATCCGCGATCTTCTGGAAATCGGCATCCTTCTTGAGCTTTTTGGCCGTGCTCTCGACCTTGGACGGATCGTCCATCTCAATTGCAAACGAAGCCGGCAGCGGGTTCTGGCCATCGAGCGCGCTCATGGTGGCGTCGGCGTTGCCCGACATCTTGCTTGTAAACTCGGCCAGCGCGTCGTCCTTGTCCTTATATGTCACGGACTTGACGTTATTCCACGTCTTAAGCTCGGCCTCAAAAGCCTGAACATCGGCCTGATCGGCGTCATCGCTAATGAACGCGTTGATGACAACCTGATCCTCGACGGTGCCGATCACGGAGTTCAGCATCGCGGAGCCCATGATGAACAGGCCGATGATAAACAGCGAAAGGAAGATCGTGATGACGGCGCCGAGCGAGGTAGTCCAGTTACGGAAGAAGTGGCTGATTGCCTCTTTGAAGGAGTAGCCCACGTTAGTTGGTGCCATAGTTGCCGTAACCTCCCCTCTCCTGGTCGCGAATAACGTGGCCGCCCTCGAGGGCGATCACGCGACGGTGCATGCTATCGACCATCTCGCGGTCGTGCGTGGCGACGATCACGGTGGTGCCGGTGCGGTTAATACGCTCGAGCAGCTTCATGATGCCCAGCGAGATCGCCGGGTCGAGGTTACCCGTGGGCTCGTCGCAGATCAGCAGCGGCGGGCGGTTGACCATAGCGCGGGCGACGGCAACGCGCTGCTGCTCGCCACCGGAAAGCTGGTCGGGCAGCGAGTCCATCTGATCGGCCAGACCGACCAGACGCAGCACCTCGGGCACCTGGCTGCGAATGACGCCCTTGGGCTTGCCGATGCACTGCAGGGCAAACGCCACGTTTTCGTAGGCGGTCTTTTGCGGCAGAAGCTTAAAGTCCTGGAACACGGCGCCAATCTGGCGGCGCAGGAACGGAACCTTGCGGTTCTTGATCTTCATGAGGTCCTGACCGGCAACCAGGATGCGGCCGCTCGTCGGCTTGACGTCGCGGTTGAGCGTCGACAGCAGCGTGGTCTTACCCGAGCCGGAGTGACCGACCAGGAAGACGAACTCGCCCGGATAGATCTCGATGTTGATGTCGTCGAGTGCAGGCTTGTTGCGCTGTGCCGGATAGATTTTGGTGACATGCTCCATAAGGATAACGGGCTCGACACCGGCCTGCTTGGCCATCTTCTTGCGGCTGGCCTGGGGATCGATGGGCGCAAACACCGACGTAAAATCGGGGTTGTTGAGCGCGTTATCGAGGCTTGCGACCTCGGCGGCCTGATCGCTCTCGACCACCGGGGCAGCAGGCTGCGTGGGGTCGGGAATAGCGGCAAAGAGACCGGACTGCGCAGGCTGAGGAGCCGGCGTCGCAGGGGCCAAGGGGTCGGGAATGCCGGCCATGGTAGGCTGCGGCGTGGCGGCACCAGCCTGAGGCTG
>CABRWN010000224.1 GCA_902474645.1 uncultured Collinsella sp. | reverse complement strand
CGTAGCCCTCGTCGGCGACCTTGTCGGCGAGCGCGGTCATCTTCTTGCCGGTCTCATAGACGTTCTTGCCGTCCTCGACGTAGCCCTCCTGGCTAAAGTGCATGATCTCGATCTTCTCGGTTTCCTTCATGGCTTTTCCTTTCTGTCCAGCACGCGAATCTATACATCGCGTTTCTTTTCGATACCAATTATAGACATACACCCAACGTGTTTTTAATACCACTTTTCAATCTGTTCCAATCCTCGCTGAACGGTCGAAATTCTCTGGTGAGTGGTATCAAATTATAATTTGATGTATAGCTAACGCCCCCGGCGTCTCCCTTGTGTGACAAAGAACAGCGTTCCTACCAGCGCAATAATGGTCGATGCTCCAAACAGTACCGCCTGGACGCCCAAAGCCTCCGCCAAAAACGGAGCCGCCAGCAGCGGCACCACGCCGGCGCTCATCAGGCCAAAACGCACAAAGCCGGTAATGCGCCCCAGGTATTTGATGGCGGCACGCTCCTGAATCAAGATCATCTGCAGCGGCTCCAGGAACCCCCAGGCCAGACCGTTAATCGCCTGACCGATAATCGCGACCCCCAGCATATCGGTGCCCACGTACACCATGGACCCAATGCCCACGGCCATGAGCGCGCCGAGCAGCAATCGCAGGTTGACATGGCGAGCAGAAAGCTTGGTCAGGATGAACGCACCCACCGAGGAAGTGAGGCCCACGACCGAGGACAACCAGCCCAGCCAGACGATATCCACGTTGAGTACATCACGGTAGAACAACGACTCCAGCGAATCGAACGCGCCAAACGCAAAGAAACCCAAAAAGCCCGAGATAAAGATGAGGCGCAAGTCGTGGTCGCGAAACGTAAGTCGCGCACCCTCGGCCATGCCGCCCAGAATACCGCCCTTCGGCTTCTCCCCTTTTGCGGGAGCAACACACTCGTGACAGCCCAAGGAGAGCACGGCCGCCACACCCATCATGCCCGCCATGAGCAGATAAACCGATTGCGTGGCAAAACAGCTCACGATGGCACCGCCGAGCAGCGGGCCAGCGGTATAGGCGATATTGCTGTAGAACACCATGAGGCCGTTCACGCGGGTACGACCCTCGGTGGTCGACTCCAGGTATCCCGGAAACGCATGCGTGCAGGTGTTGATAAAGCCGCCCGCAAGTCCCAAGACGCACGCGGCAAACACAAGCCCGGGGACAGACAACGGCGCTAACCCCACGCCAAGCGATAGCACTGCCGTAATCACGCACGTCACAAACGACGTCCGGCGCGGTCCAAAGCGATCGATGACCGAGCCCGACACCATATTGCCCACCGACGTCATAAGATTGCGCACGAGCGTAATGGCGGCAACCAAAAAGGCCGTGCCGGCCAGATCATACGTGGCCGCACCGATAAGCCCCAAAAAGTAGACCGCGTTGTTGGCGCACCACTGCAGGGACTCAATAAGAATCAGCCTGACCTCTGCCGGCGTCAGGCGCATTGCTTCGCGATCCTTCGCGAACATACGAACTCCTTCTATACAAAAAGGGGACGGAGGGCATAGGCCTGCTCCATCCCCTTTCCAGGTTGCAACGAAAATCTATGCAGCCGGGCCCTTACGCCAGCACGCCGAAGAACGCGCCGATGATGCCCACGACCATGGTGGCCAC
>CABRWN010000223.1 GCA_902474645.1 uncultured Collinsella sp. | reverse complement strand
CGGCGGCGGTCTGATCATCGCGGCCGCGGCCCTGTTCTCCAACATCGCCCTGTAGACGGGAGGCCGCGCATGGTCGATTTCATCGTCGGCATCCTCAACTCGATAGGGTCCGGCGTCGGCGACGACCTTGTGGCCGACCTGCTGAAGACCCCCGCCGAATACAACGCGGGCATGTACCAGCTGAGCCTGACCGTCGCCCGCTCGGGCGGGCATCAAGACGGCGGTCAAACCCATAGCCAGCACGATACTGGCGATCATGTGCGTCCTGGAACTCGCCAGGGTCAGCACCCGGGCGGACGGCGACCGAGAGCTGGGCGTCAAGCTCGTCGCCATGGCGATGTTCAAGCTCACGCTCGTGTTCACCGCGGCCCAGCACAGCGAGCTCATGCTCCAGGCCATCGACGAGGTCGGCGACGGCGTGCTCGGCGGCATCCATTCGGCGGCGCTCACCACCGGCGCGTCGTCGGGCCTCGGCCTTGGCGACAGCATGCGCGACGCCATAGACTCCGCCGGCTGGATGGGCCAGATACCGTGCCTGATCCTGCTGCTCATCCCGTTCCTCGTCTCCAAGGGCGCGACCATCGTCGTCACCGTCGTCATCCTCCTGCGTTTCGTGCAGATATACATGCTCACCGCGTTCAACCCGCTGCCGATCGCTTTCATCGCCCAGGAGGAGACCCGCCAGTGGGGCATCAACTACTTCAAGCAGTACGCGTCTCTGGTGTTCCAGTGCGCGACCCTGTATCTGGCGATCCTCATGTACCGCACGCTCGTGGGCGGCACGCTCAACCCGAGCAAGTTCAAGGATGGCGACAGCCTCTCCGGCTGGGTGATGGACAACTTCATCGGCCTGCTCTTGGCGAGCGTCATGCTCATCGGCATCGTCATGGCGGCCAACTCCGTCGCCAAGAAGCTCTTCGGCGGCGAATGAAACACAACGCAATCCACGAAAGGAAGCAATCATCATGGCGTTGCAGATGCCCGTCTACAGGGAACTGACCACCATCGAGTCGAAGGTGTTCATGGGGATGAGCTGGCGGCAGTGCCTCGCCGCCGTCATCCTCGCCGTCGTGTGCGGGGGAGGGTACATCGGCCTGTGGTTCGGCCTGGGCATGGACCCCAACCTCGCCATGTACCTGATCTTCCCGCCCGGCCTGCCCGTGGCCATATGGGGATGGGTGAGGCCAAAGGGCCTCATGCCCGAGAAATACCTGAAATACATCCTGCGCCACTACACGCAGCGCGAGGTCTACCTGCTCGACGGTCCGGGCAGACCATACCGCACCGGCGCGAAACCGACGATCAAGGAAAGGTGAGGAATGTTCGGAAAGAAGAAACCCCAGGCCGCGCCGGCTGAAGGCGGTGCCGAAGCCAGGGCGAAGGCGCGGAGAAAGAAGGCGACGCGTCTGCCGAAGGGCGTCAAGCAGCTCATCGGCTACGACGCGATGCTGCGCAACGGGATCGCCAGCCTGGGCGACGGACGGTGGAGCGCCACCATCCTCTTCCAGGACATCAACTACCAGCTGAGCCCGGAATCCCATCAGATGGAGATCATCGACCGGTGGGCCAAGCTCATCAACAGCTTCGAGGCCGGGCAAAGCGTGCAGATCGCCTCCTACACGCGCTCACGCGGCGTGCGAGAGATCCTCGCCGACGTGATGATGGACGAGACCGGTGACAGCCTCGACCACTACCGGCTC
>CABRWN010000222.1 GCA_902474645.1 uncultured Collinsella sp. | reverse complement strand
GCGACGAGGGGGTGGTCGAGGGCCGCCTCGAAGCGGTCGGCCATCGTGGGGTCGCTGAGCGTGTCGACTTGGTTGAGCATGACGCGTGCGGTGCTGAGTTCCATCACCCGCATCTCGGCATTGAGCACCTGGGCGACGCGCTCGGGCGTGGCGATGTCGGTGAGCTCGCAGCCGCAACGCTCGCAAAAGAGCTCGGGGCGGTGGACGGCTTCGTTGATGGGCTTGCCGAGCCCCGAGGCGCCGACGAGCCAGATGACGTTGGCCGTGCCGGCGGGAACGACCGGCTCCCAGGCGGCGTGCGCCTTGAGCGGGAGCCGCTTGCTGCCGTCCGCCTCGGCCAGGACGTAGTCAAAGCGCTGCGCCAGCTCGTTGGGCGGCTCGGCGGGGGCGGAGAGCTTGCCCGTCTCCGGGTCCAAAATACCCGCCTGGCAGATACTTCCGCGGCTCATGCCAGCGCATGCCTCGCAGGTGCAGCCGGGAACATGCAGGGCCCCCGGCTTCCAAGGCGCGGCGTCCAGACGACGGCCCGACCCGTCCCATGGCACGCCGGCGACGGGGAACATATGCGTGGTGGTGCAGAGGAGCGCGCGGCCGCCAGCGCGCATAAGCTCAAGGCCGAGCGTCTTTAGCAAGGTCGACTTGCCACCGCTGCCGATAATCGCGGTAATGCCTGGCTTGATCCTGAGCGCCGAGGCAAGATTGCCGCTAACCGTTTCCATCTGTTCACCGCCGTATAATACTGTGATAATAAATAATCATCAGAGTAGCGGTCGAACCGCTTTTGCTCTGCTCAAACCGTAGCACAGGGAGGTGCCCCGGGAATGCTCGTTTATGTTCGCGGCGCCGGCGATATCGCCACGGGCGTCGCCGCTCGCTTGGTGCGCGCCGGCGTGTCGGTCGTTATGGCCGATATCGCGGTTCCCACGTGCATCCGCCGCACAATCAGTTTTTGCGAGGCTATTCGCTTGGGCGAGGTCGAGGTCGAGGGCATTCGCGCTCGCTTGGCACAGACGCCGGCAGAGGCGCTTGCAATTACCGAGGCTGGAGACGTCGCCGTTGTGGTGGACCCCCAGGCCAAGATGCTCGGCGAGCTGAAACCCGCTGCCGTGGTCGACGCGATTCTGGCTAAGCGCAACCTGGGTACCACGCGCGACATGGCGCCTGCCGTCATCGCCGTGGGGCCGGGCTTTACCGCGCCGGTTGACTGCGACGCCGTGGTCGAAACCATGCGCGGGCATTTCCTGGGCCGTGTCATTACCCAGGGTTCGCCCCAACCCAACACGGGCGTGCCGGGTATTATCGCTGGCTATGGCAGAGAGCGCGTTATCCACAGCCCCGCCGCCGGCGTGTTTCGGTCCGACCGCGCGATCGGCGACATCGTGAGCGCCGGAGACGTGATTGGCTACGCGGGCGATTCGCCCATGTGCACGCAGATCGATGGCTGTCTGCGCGGGCTTTTGGCGAACGGCGTGCAGGTGACTGAGGGCTTTAAATGCGCCGATGTCGATCCGCGCGGCGACGCCAGCTATATCAACTATATTTCGGACAAGGCGACGTCGGTCGGCGGCGGCGTGCTCGAGGCACTCGCTATGCTCACCGATGTCTTTAGAGGATAGAAGGCGGCAATGGAAAAGCTCGATGTCGTGAATGCGGCGCTTGCCGCCCTGCGTGCTGGCGAGACGTGCGAGCTCGTGGTCGTGGCCGGCACGGCGGGG
>CABRWN010000221.1 GCA_902474645.1 uncultured Collinsella sp. | reverse complement strand
TTGTCGCATGCGGCTCGCTTTTCGGAACTGGGCTGATAATTCTAGATGCAAGGCGCTCTTGGTCGTTATGGGCCTGGGGCGTCTGTCTTATATAGGTAGATTCCTTGCGGGTTCGAATCCCTCCGCTCGCCCACAAGAAAACGCCCTGGGCCGTTATGGACTCAGGGCGCTCAATTTTAATGGCTGGGACGGAGGGATTCGAACCCCCAACAGCCGGCACCAAAAACCGGAGTTCTACCGTTGAACTACGTCCCAATGTGTAGTGTTGCCCAAAAGCAACTCGTTTAGTTTACCTAATCTGCGAGGGCATCGCAAACGCCATCGAGCAGGCGTACGGCGAGTGTCTGCGCGTCGCTGGCCGTGAAAGTGCCGTTGTAGCGCGTCATGCCCGTGAGCTCAATGCGAATGCGAGCCGGCTTCTGCTGCGCGGCGACATTGGCAGTGCGGATGCGCTGGGCCAGGTTGTGGCACTCGGCGAGGGCAATCGTGGCGCGCGGTGCGGCGTCGGCGGGCAGCTCGTCGCTTGCGATCTCGAGCACCAGGTCAACGTCGGTTGGGACCTCGGAGTCGCAGAGCATCATGCCGCTGTTGTCGGTCGTTGCCGTGGCGATATTCCACATGCGCGACGCAACACTGCGTGCGATGGGGTCCTCGCCGATAACGGCAATCTGGAAGCGCTCGAGCACGTTGGCGGCACGAGCAAAACCGATGCGGGACTCGGCTTCGGTGACCGAGGGCTTGCCCTCCCATACATGGTGCAGGCGGTTGATGTAGGCGTAGGTGTCCTGGAAGGCCATGCCGTCGGCAAACAGGCCGACATTTTCCTGGAACTGCTGCAGGGCGGCCTCGGTATGCGGACCAAAGTAGCCGTCGTCTTCGCCACAGGCGAAGCCCAAAACGTTGAGAGCGCGCTGCAGGGCCTGCACATCGGCGCCATGGAAATTGGGCATGCGCAGATAGAGGGTGCGGTCGCCCAGCTTATACGAAGCGTCTACAAGGGCGCTCCAACAGGGGATATCGACGGCATGACCGGCAGCAAGGCCGCTGTCGAGTCTGAAGGTGCTGACGGCCTGCTCAGTGGTGGCTCCAAAGTACTTGTCGGTGACTTCGGCGGCATCAATCGTGTAGCCGAGCTGCAGGAGACGAGACTGCACGTCCTCGACGGCTGCTCCTTGCATGCCCGTTGTAATAGGTTCCATGAACGAACCCCTTTCGGCGTACCATTCGTACTATTTGAGCGTCTGTCGGATAGACAACGCAAAGGGATGCATAAACATGCACTCAACAGTGTAGCAAGTTGTGCCTAAATACGCTGCTGACAGGTTTTATAACCCCCGTTAGTTAAGGCGCTCCACAAAGAAATCTGCCATGGAGAGGAACAGCTCGCGTGCGTGCGGATCAAGCTCAACGTTCTCGATGGCCGCTTTGGCCTTAGCGGTCAGGTCGAGCGCGTAAGTGTGGGCGTAATCGATAGAGCCGGCCTCTTGGAAGATCTCCACGGCGCGTGCGAGCTGCGCGGGATCATCGGTGCCCGAGGAAAGGATTGCCTCGACCTCGTCGTGATAACGCTCGTCTGACAGGGCGTGCACGGCGACGAGGGTGCGCTTGCCCTCGGTGATATCGGTGCGGAAGTCCTTGTTGGCGGCCTCCTTGATACCGATCAAGTTGAGCAGGTCATCTTGGATCTGGAAGGCAAGGCCCGTGTGCAGGCCAAAGGCGCGCAGCGCCTCAATCTGCTCCTCGCTGCCGCCGCCGATAATGGCTCC
>CABRWN010000220.1 GCA_902474645.1 uncultured Collinsella sp. | reverse complement strand
GATGAGCATATAGGGCACGCGGTCGATGCTGCGGGCCTCGCGGATCTTATAGCCGATCTTCTCGTCGCGGTCGTCGCAGACCACGCGAATGCCGGCCTCCTCCAGCTTGGCGCACACCTCGTGGGCGTAGTCGCGGCTCTTCTCGGAAACCGGAAGTGCCTTGACCTGCACGGGAGCCAGCCAGGTGGGGAACTTGCCCGCAAAATGCTCAATCAGAATACCGATGAAGCGCTCGATGGAGCCAAAGCACACGCGGGGCAGCATGATGGGGCGCTTCTTGGTGCCGTCAGCGTCCACGTACTCCAGGTCAAAGTTGAGCGGCATCTGGAAGTCGAGCTGCACGGTACCGCACTGCCAGGTACGGCCGAGCGAGTCCTCCAGGTGGAAGTCGATCTTGGGGCCGTAGAAGGCGCCGTCGCCCTCGTTGACCTCGTAGTCCATGTGCAGCTGCTCCAGAGCGGTGCGCAGGCCCTCCTCGGCACGAGCCCAGTCCTCGTCCGAACCCATGGAGTCATCGGGGCGGGTGGAAAGCTCAACGTGGTACTTAAAGCCAAACTTCTGGTACACGGAGTCGATGAGGTTGACCACGCCCACAATCTCGTCAGTCAGCTGGTCGGGACGCACAAACAGGTGGGCGTCGTCCTGGTTAAAGCAGCGCACACGGAACAGGCCGTGCAGGGCGCCGCGCAGCTCGTGACGATGCACCAGGCCAATCTCGCCGGCGCGGATGGGCAGCTCGCGGTAGGAGTGCGGTTTGGAGGCGTACACCAGCACGCCGCCCGGGCAGTTCATGGGCTTAATGCAGTACTCTTCGTCGTCAATGACGGTGGAGTACATGTTGTCCTTGTAGTGGTCCCAGTGGCCCGAGGTCTTCCACAGCTGCTTGTTCATGATGAGCGGCGTGGAGATCTCCACGTAGCCGGCCTTGTGGTGGATCTCGCGCCAGTAGTCCAGCAGCGTGTTCTTAAGAATCATGCCGTTGGGCAGGAAGAACGGGAAGCCGGGGGCCTCGTCGCGCATCATAAAGAGGTCCATCTCGCGGCCAATCTTGCGGTGGTCGCGCTTCTTGGCCTCCTCCAGCATGTGCATGTGCTCGTCGAGCTCCTCCTTGGTGGCAAAGGCGACGCCGTTGATGCGGGTGAGCATCTTGTTGTCCTTGTCGCCCTTCCAGTAGGCGCCCGAGACGCCAGTGAGCTTAAAGGCCTTCAGCGCCTTGGTGTAGCAGATATGGGGGCCGACGCACATGTCGATGTAGTCGCCCTGCTGGTAGAAGGTGATGCGAGCGTCGTCGTCCAGGTCGCCGATGTGCTCGACCTTGTACTTCTCGCCGCGTTCCTCCATAAGGGCGATGGCCTCGGCGCGGGGCTTCTCGTACACGGAAAACTTGAGGTTCTCCTTGACGATCTTCTTCATCTCGGCCTCGATCGCGGGGAAGTCGTCCTCGCTGATCTTGACGCCCTCGGGCAGGTCGACGTCGTAGTAGAAGCCGTTGTCGGTCGCGGGGCCGTAGGCAAAGTCGGCCTCGGGGTACAGGCGCTTGATGGCCTGCGCCCCGATGTGCGCGGCTGAGTGACGGATGACGTGCGTAACCTCGTCCTGCGGGAGTTCGGCCACCGAACCGTCATTGTAGAGTGCCTTCATGGGTATGTTTTCTCCTCTCGGATGCCTGATGCAAGTGCGTGCGATGCGCTCGGCGTTTTTGACTTGCATCATTATAGGCAGGTTGCCTTGGTATACAAGCGCCCGCCGCACCTTAATGGCACGGCGGG
>CABRWN010000219.1 GCA_902474645.1 uncultured Collinsella sp. | reverse complement strand
TTGAGCGCAAGTCCTTGGCAGGGGAGCGCGAGCTGCTGACGATGCTCACGAGCTACCCCGACCTGTTCCGCACGTATGCCGACCGCATCTGCTCCATCGAGTGGGTTGACCCACGTCACGAGTCCATCGCATGGGCCGTTCTGGCTACGCCGCCGGGAACCGATCCTGCAGCTTGCATGGATGCGGCGCGCTCGGTGTGTCCCGAGGCGGCAACGCTTGTGAGTGCCGGGCGCATCTCGGCGACGAGCAAACACCCCACCGAGACGAACATCGTGTTTATGCTCGATACGCTCGAGCTCTACACCATCAAACGCCGCATGCGTGCCGCACAGGCCAAGCTGCGCCAGGACCGTTCGCTCGATGATGAGGCCCGTCGCGCGCTGACCGTGCAGGCCGCGCAGGATTCGCAGCGTCAACGCGAGCTGCAAAAGTCGATCGGCGGCGTGGCGGACCCGTTCCGTTTGATCGGTCTGGAGGCCGCAGGCACCGAACAGGCCTAGATGTTGTGGTCAACCAGCGTATTCTCGCCTATATCCAGTCCTCTTTTTGGGTATAGACATCTATGTGTGTGCTAAAGTATTGAGTCCTGTGGACTATGAAGGGAGAATCTGTGCCAAAAAAGACTGAGAGCACGGGTACTGGGCTGGAATCCTACGTTGCAAAGCTTATGGGCAACGGCTCAAACAGGACTTCGGTAACCGAGGACGAGATTCAGGTCGCCCTGAAGGATATCGATGTTTCTGACGAGCAGCTCACCGCGGTGTATTCCGCGCTGCGCAACAGCGGCATCCAGATTATCTCCGCGAGCGGTAACGACGACGCCCCCATGGACGTCGACGGTGACGATACCGATTCTGATACCGACGATTTCGATGACGACGACGAGCACGATTCCGGCTCGCTCGACGATCATGAGCTCAAGATGGCCCGTCAGGCTGACGCCGAGATGGGTTCTTCCAAGAGCAAGAAGAAGCGCACCGTGCGTACGTCCCGTTCGCGTTCGCGCGTGCGCGGCATCGATGCCTCCACGGTGATGCTGACCGGCGACCCGGTCCGTATGTACCTCAAGGAGATCGGCAAGGTCGACCTGCTGACCGCCTCCGAAGAGGTCGATCTGGCCATGAAGATCGAGGCCGGTCTTGAGGCCACCGAGAAGCTCGAGGCTGCCGATGCTGGTGAGCTCGAACTCACGCGTGCCGAGATGCGTCGTCTTACGCGCATTGAGAACGTGGGCCTCGAAGCCAAGCAGGCGCTCATCAGCGCAAACCTGCGTCTGGTCGTCTCCATCGCCAAGCGCTATGTCGGACGCGGCATGCTGTTCCTGGACCTGATCCAGGAGGGCAACCTCGGTCTGATCCGCGCCGTCGAGAAGTTCGACTACCAGAAGGGCTTTAAGTTCTCCACGTACGCCACGTGGTGGATCCGTCAGGCCATCACGCGCGCTATCGCCGACCAGGCCCGTACCATCCGTATTCCCGTGCACATGGTCGAGACCATCAACAAACTCGTCCGCGTGCAGCGCCAGCTCCTTCAGGACCTGGGCCGCGACCCGACCCCCGAGGAGATCGGTGCCGAGATGGACATGAGCGCCGACCGCGTCCGCGAGATCCAGAAGATCTCGCAGGAGCCCGTGTCGCTCGAGACCCCCATCGGCGAGGAAGAGGATTCCCAGCTGGGCGACTTTATCGAGGACTCCCAGGCCATCGTTCCGCCCGATGCCGCCAGCTTCTCCATGCTGCAGGAGCAGCTCACCCAGGTGCTCGATTCGCTTGCCGATCGTGAGCGCAAGGTTATCGAGCTGCGCTTTGGCCTTGTCGACGGACATCCCCGTACGCTCGAGGAAGTCGGCCGCGAGTTTGGCGTCACGCGCGAGCGCATCCGCCAGATCGAGTCCAAGACCCTGGCCAAGCTTCGCCAC
>CABRWN010000218.1 GCA_902474645.1 uncultured Collinsella sp. | reverse complement strand
GGGCGACAGCTGTGCGGCGGCTGAGGTTGAGGGCTTCAACTTCGCTCACGGTGTGATCGCCGGCGTGCTTGCGAGCCTGTTTATGGAGGGCCGCGTGGCGAGCCCGGATACGAAAGCGCTGCTGCACGAGCTTTCGCCCATCGATTCTTCTGAGCCCGAGCTCATGGATCCGCTCGCTGCCGATTCCACGCGTATCTTCGATACCGTGGTCGCTGCCTATCTGCTGGATTCCGATCGCTCCGAGTTCGATGAGGCATATCTGGCCGATACCTATCTGCAGATGGCGTTGCCTGCGGCGCGCGGTGCAGAGGGTGCTGGTGAGGACGCTCCGGCGCCTGCCGCCCGTACTGCGGCTCTGACGCTGGCGCTCGTGGCGCCGTTGCGCGAGTGCATGGCCCGCGAGAACGCCGCCAACGTGTTCGATGGCATCGAGATGCCGCTCGTTCCGGTACTTGCCAAGATGGAGCGCGCGGGCATGCTCGTGGACCCCGACCGCCTGCACAGTCTGTCCGAGGGTCTGGCGACCCAGATCACCGAGGTCGAACGAAGCATTCGCGACCTGGCGGGTGACGAGACCTTTAACATCGGCAGCCCCATGCAACTTTCGCATGTGCTCTTTGATGTGATGGGCCTTCCGACCAAGGGTCTCAAAAAGACCAAGCGCGGTTACTATTCGACCAATGCCAAGGTACTGAGTGATCTTGCCCGTGACCACGAGATTGTTCGTTTGATCTTAGACTGGCGCGAGAAGTCCAAGATCAAGTCAACCTATCTGGACACGTTGGGCCCGCTGCGCCGCGGTGACGGTCGTGTGCACACCACGTACAACCAGACCATCACCGCGACGGGGCGTCTGTCTTCGAGCGACCCTAATCTGCAAAACATTCCGACGCGCTCGGAGCTGGGGCGTACCGTCAAGACGGCGTTTTCGGCAGGCGAGGGAAGCGTCTTTTTGGCGGTGGACTACTCGCAGATCGAGCTGCGTCTGCTGGCACATCTCTCGGGTGACGAGCACTTGGTGCGCGCCTTTAACGAGGGCGAGGACTTCCATGCCGAGACGGCGGCGCGCGTGTTTGGTGTGCCGGTGTCCGAGGTAACGCCCGACCTGCGCAGTCGCGCCAAGGCCGTGAACTTTGGCATCGTGTATGGCCAGCAGGCCTACGGCCTGTCGCAGTCGCTGCATATCTCGATGGCCGAGGCGCGCGACATGATCGACCGCTACTACGAGGCCTACCCGGGCGTGCGTACGTTCCTCGACAACGTGGTGGCACGCGCCAAGCAGACGGGCTACGCCGAGACCATGTACGGCCGCCGTCGTCATATTCCGGAGCTCAAGGCCAAAAACCCGCAACTCCGCGGCTTTGGCGAGCGCACGGCCATGAACCATCCCATGCAGGGCACCGCAGCAGACATCATCAAGATCGCCATGGTCCGCGTAAGTCGTCGCCTGGAAGAAGAAGGCTTTGCCGCCCACATGATCCTGCAAGTGCACGACGAACTGGACTTTGAGTGCCCCATCGACGAAGTCGAGCGCCTCACCGCCATGGTCCGCGACGTCATGGAGCACGTAGTAGACCTCCGCGTACCGTTGATCGCCGAAGCCAGCACCGGCATAACCTGGGCCGACGCCAAATAAAGACGCACCAACAACCCCAAAGTAACCAAAACCAGAAGGGGGCTCCTTGCCAACAAGGAGCTTCATCCAAATATATTCAGCTAAGTATCTAGACACTCAAGACGCCATCTTGGCGGCAGGTAAGTAAACCTAGGGCCTGGCCGGGCGGCACGGGTTAACTTTTCGTAGATTCCGCACGCAAAGAAAGCCACTTAATGTGGCTTTCGTCTTGCGCAGGACCTGACCGAGCGAAAAGTTAACCCGTGCCGCCCGGCCAGGCCCGATGGGACGGCTACCGAGCCGCCAAGATGGCG
>CABRWN010000217.1 GCA_902474645.1 uncultured Collinsella sp. | reverse complement strand
AACGGCCTATTCGCTTAATGTGTTCGGCTGAGATCGGAAATCAACCAGCTCCTCGAATGTGCGACAAACCGGCTGTGGAGCAGGCCTATCACAAACGCCACCACGGCGACCGGTGCCCACGCGGCTCCAATGTCCGCCAGCGGCAGCGCATCGAACGGCAGCCACGCGCCCGCAAAGAACGCATCGCGGACCGAGGTGATCACACTCTGCACCGCGACAACGCCGCCGACCCAGACCCACACCTGCGGATGCGCGTCGCAAAAGCCGTGCACTAGGCCCATAAGTACCAGCACAATGGCAACGGGATACAGGGCATTGAGCATGGGCACCGAGAACATAAGGATCACGTCGAGACCCACGTTGGAGAGCACGCACGAGAACGCTGCGAACACGAAGGCGAGAACCGCAAAGGGGCGGCGCATGGCCTCCTCGGAAGCCTCTGCTCCCCCTTTGACCACATACGTCTCGCAGAAGTAACGCGAGCAGCAGCTGATAAGGCCAATGCACACGTTCATGCAGGCTAGGAAGAAAATCGCAAAGACGACAACCGTGCCAGCAAGACCAAAGTGCATAGAGGCCGAACGCGCAAGGATGGCGGCACCGTTGGTAGCGTCGGGCATCACGGTGCCGAGCTGCATGCCGGCAAGCTCGCCACGCGGCCCTCCATAAACAGGCTCGCAAGCACGCCGGCGATCACACCGGAACGCGAAATCTCGAAGGCCACGCGCTTATCGTCGGTAACGCCGAGCTCATGGATGGTCTCGGCGATGATGATGCCAAAGGCGAGCGACGCAAGAAGGTCCATGGTCTGGTAGCCAGTCAAAAAACCCTGCACGGCGGCACCGGCATTGTAGGGAGCCTGCGGCGCGGCAGCGGGACCCAGCGGCGAAATCACGGCAGCACCCACGACCAGCACGATGAGCGCAATGAGCGCGGGGCCCGTAATGCGGCCGAGCACGCGTGTGATGACACCCGGGCGCAGCGTGAGCACAAACGCGACGACGAAGAACCCGATGGCAAACACCAGACGTGCCGTGCCGAGCGAAACACCCTCGGGTAGCAACGGCACCAGCATTTCGAAGGCCGTAGAGCTTGTGCGCGGAATGGCCAGGCACGGGCCGATGGCCAGATACACTGCCGCGACAAAGAACTCACCAAACTTGGGGTGCACGCGGCCGGCAAGCTCGCGCGCCGTTCCGGCAAGCGCCACGGCGATAAAGCCCATGACGGGCAGACCGATAGCGGCAATCAAAAAGCCAATCATGGCGACCGGCGTGGCAGAACCTGCCTGCAGTGCTAGCAGTGGCGGGATAATGAGGTTACCGGCGCCAAAGAGCATCGAGAACAGCGCAATGCCGACGGTAACGACATGGTCGGAGCGCAGACCGCGCGGAGCGGATGAGGCCATAGGCACACCTTTCGGGTTGAAACAAAAACGGGACGGGCAAAAACACCCGTCCCGCAAGTATAAACGGTCTAGCAGCTTTAGCAGGCTAAATCGCACAGAGCATCGATGGCCGTGTCGACTTCTTCGGTCGTGTTGAAATACCCAAACGAGAAGCGGACGACGCCCTGGCGCTCGGTCCCCAGCGCACGGTGCATGAGCGGAGCGCAATGGGCACCGGGGCGCGTCGCAATCCCCCACCCTTGCATGAGCGCGTCCGAGATCTCGGCAGAGTCGATATCGCCCACGTTGAGCGAGACGATTGCCGAGCGCATGGGCTGGTCAAACGCGCCGTAGAGCTTAATCCCAGGAATCTCGCGCACACCGGCAAGGAAGCGATC
This sequence comes from uncultured Collinsella sp., assembly GCA_902474645.1. GTDB lineage: Bacteria > Actinomycetota > Coriobacteriia > Coriobacteriales > Coriobacteriaceae > Collinsella. The sequence goes on along the minus strand of CABRWN010000217.1, from coordinate 207 downwards.
AGCGAGCGCACGCTCGTGGGCAGCAATCCCCTCGACCCCACCCTGGGCCTCGATAAAGTCGAGACCTGCGGAAAGTCCCGCGATGCCGTGACCGTTGAGCGTGCCCGCCTCAAGGCGCGTGGGCCACTCAAGCGGCTGCAGCGCATCGAAGCTGTGCACGCCCGTGCCGCCCATGGCCCACGGAGCCACGTCAATGCCCTCCGCCAC
>CABRWN010000216.1 GCA_902474645.1 uncultured Collinsella sp. | reverse complement strand
CCGCAGCCGAGTCCCTACGACCGTCTGATTCTCGAGAACCTGGTGCGCTACCAAAACGAGGAGGTGGCGATCGTCGCCGCCGAGACCGAGGAGGCCGCCGACAAGGCGCTCAAGCTCATCAAGGTCGACTATGAGGTGCTCGAGCCGCTGCTCGACTTTACCCAGGCACTCGATAACGACATCGTGGTCCACCCCGAGGGCGACGTGACCTTTATGTTCCCGCAGGGCGGCGACGTCCCGCGCAACTTGGTGTGCAGCGGTACCAGCGATTATGGCGACCTGGACGAGGCATTCGCCCAGAGCGACATCGTCTTCACCCGCACCTACACCAGCCAGGCCACGCAGACCGCGCCCATGGAAACTTTCCGCGCCTTTGCGACGACTGATGCGTTCGGCCGCATCTCGGTGACCACCTCCACGCAGGTGCCCTTCCACGTGCGCCGCATGGTCGCGCAGTCGCTCGATATTCCGCAGTCGCAGGTGCAGGTCATTAAGCCGCGCATCGGCGGCGGCTTTGGCGCCAAGCAGACGGGCTGCTGCGAGATTTTCGTTGCGTTTGTGACGCAGCAGACCGGCCGTCCGAGCTACTGCTGCTACACCCGTGAGGAGACCATCACTGCGGGCAACTCACGCCACCAGATGCAGATGACCGTTAAGCTGGGCGCCATGAACGACGGCACCATCACGGCTATCGATCTGCATACGCTCTCCAACGCCGGCGCGTACGGCGAGCACGCTACCACGACGATCGGCCTTTCGGGCCACAAGAGCCTGCCCATCTACAACCATGTGAAGGCGAGCCGCTTTAGCTGGGACGCCGTCTACACCAACACCAACCGCGGCGGCGCGTATCGCGGCTACGGTGCCACCCAGGGCCAGTTTGCCGTGGAGAGTGCCGTCAACGAGCTCGCCGACATGCTGCACATGGACCCCGCCGACCTGCGCCTTAAGAACATCGTGCGCGAGGGCGAGATCATGCCGCAGTACTACAACGAGAAGCTCAACGCCTGCGCGCTCGACCGCTGCCTGCTGCGCGCGATGGACATGATCGGTTGGCGCGACAAGCCGCTGGCCGTGGACCTAGGCGACCGCGTGCGCGCCCTTGGCTGCGCGCTCACCATGCAGGGATCGGGCATCTCCAACGTGGATATCGCCGGCATCGACATGCGCTTGGAAGAGGACGGCTTCATTACCATCGGCACCGGCGCCACCGATAACGGCATGGGCGTCGACACGATCCTGGCGCAGATTGCCGCCGAGGAGCTGGGCGTGGAGAGTTCGATGATCGTGGTGCGCGGCGTGGACACTGATGTGTCGCCGTTCGATGCCGGCTCGTACGCGAGCTCAGGTACCTACGTGACGGGCCTTGCCGCCAAGAACGCCGCGACTGAGCTGCGTGAGAAGATTTGCGCCAAGGCAGCCCAGATGTGGGACGTGGACACCGCCGACGTGGTCTTCGATGGCCAGTACGTGCGCCTGTCCGACGAGCGCGCCGCGCGCGAGCAGAACCGCTACCTCACGCTGCGCGACTTTGCCAACCTGTGCGTCAAGAACATCGCGGGCGGTGACGCGCTTACCTCGCATGCCTCTGCCTGCCTGCCCGTTTCGCCTCCGCCGTTTATGGCCGGCATTGCCGAGGTCGAGGTCGACAAGGCCACCGGCAAGGTGACCGTGGTGGACTATGCGGCGGCTGTGGACTGCGGCACCGTGATCAACGAGGCGCTCGCGCGCGTCCAGGCCGAGGGCGGCATTGCCCAGGGTATCGGCCATGCGCTCTACGAGATTGTCGAGCACGATGACCGCGGCCGCCTGCGCACCGGCAACTTTATGAGCTACAAGTTGCCCACGCGCCGGGATATCGGCAGCATTCGCGTGGCCTTTGAGCCGAGTTACGAGCCGACGGGCCCGTTTGGCGCCAAGTCGATCGGCGAGGTCGTCATCAACACGCCGCTCGCCGCCGTTGCCTCGGCCGTGGCGCACGCCACCGGCCATCAGGTTCGCTCACTGCCGATTACGCCCGAGAAAGCCCTGCTGGGGGAGTAGGCGAGGCGACGC
>CABRWN010000215.1 GCA_902474645.1 uncultured Collinsella sp. | reverse complement strand
GAATTTGCTGAAAAGAGCGACAAAGAATACGTTGCCTCGCTGCGCCTCGGGCAGCTCCCCGTAGAGCGGATGGTCTTCGAGCCTAAAGCGCTCGACCTGTTCGGGAGTGCGACCGCGTACAAAGAGCCACGAGCGATCAATCGGCGTCGCCATGAGCGTGCTGGGCAGCGCGTCGGCGCGGTCGGAAAACACCCGGGCACTCTCGGGATCCTGGAACGCCAGCACCAGATGCGTGTCGCAGTTGCCCATGATGGAGCGTGCGCGTGCCTCGCCATAGAGCGCATCGAGCTGGTTGGTCGACTGCAGCAGCAGCGTTGCCCAGATGTTGCGGCTTCGGATAATCGAGAGCACGTTGTCGATCTGGGGGATCTGCAGATTTGCGAAGTCATCGAGCATAAAGCGCACGGGCACGGGCAGGCTGCCGTCGGGCTGCCTATCGGCCTCACGAATGAGGCCCATAAACGCCTGCGAAATAAAGAGGCCGGTCAGCGGATCGAGATTGCGGTCAATATCGCTCACGGTTACAAACAGGGCGCAGGGGGTGTGTCCCATGGAAGCGAAGTCCACCTGATGGCACTCACGATAGAGCTGTGCCGCACCGTCGAATCCCAGACACATGACCTTTTCGGCAAGGATGCCGACGATGCTCGCGTGCATGCGCTCGGCATTTTGCGTAATGGCGTAGCGCCGCCATAGCGAGAGGGCATAGCTTTGGGGGTCGGTCGTGATCAGGTCGTCAAACAATCGACCTGTGGCACCGTCCTGCAGGTGCTCGATCAGCTTGATGACCGAGCTGATCGTCTGCTCGTCGGCGGGTAACTGTTCGGTGACGTAGGCGATAAGACACGACAGCAGGTTTGCCGCCGCATGATCCCAAAAAGGCTGGTTGTTGTCCTCGATGGGGCAGATGGCCTTTGCCACCGAGAGGATGTCCTGCTGGTTGGGCCTGCCGTCCGCCTTGCGGCGAATGTGCCTCAGGGGGTTGTAGCCGCAGCGCTCGATGCCGGGCGCAAGGGCCGGGACGGTGTTGAGGTCGGCGAAGTTGAGACATTGCACGCGGTAACCGTGGGCTGCCAGCACGGGTCCCACTTCGCGACAGAGCGTGCCTTTGGTGTCGAGCACGATGTAGCTTGCGTTCATTTGCAGCAGGTTGGGCTTGAGGACGTTTCGGGTCTTGCCGGCTCCCGAGGGGCCGATCACAAGTGCATTGTTGTTGAGTCCCGTTTGGCGGGTGTCGCAGGAAAGCGTTCGATCCTTGGCGAGGATGGTGGACGATGCGGACTCAGATGCGGCGAGACGGCTGGCGAGGTTAGACATGGGCGACCTCCTTGGTGGTCGAGAGGATTTCGTGGGCAAAGCCGAGCTCGACGGCGCGCTCGGCCGAAAGGTAGGTGTCTTTTGCAGTGAGGGACTGGATGCGCTTGGGCGTGAGGCCGCTGCGGTCCGAGAGGATTTGCGTGAGGGTCTTGCGGGTCTGCATGAGACGCCGGCTGGTTTCCTGCAGCGCAAGTGCCGAGCCGCCTGCCCCCTGGGGGATCAGCGGGTCGTGAATCATGAGCTCTGCATGGGGCGCCATACGGCGATCGTCGCCGCCCATAAAGATCACGGCGCCCATGGACGCGGCGAATTCCAGGCAGACGGTGCGGATGGGGCACGATGCGAGGCGCATGGCGTCATAGATCGCAAGGCCCGATCGCACGCTTCCGCCGGCGCTGGCGACAAATATGGTGATGGGGCGGCTGGGGTCGGTGGCATCGAGCAGGCGGATCTGCTGGCATAGGTCGTAGGCCATCGGGGTTTCGATGTTTCCCATGACGGAGAGCTCGCGACGGGCGAGCATCTCATCGTAAATGCTGGTGAGCGTGATGCCTCGGGCGGATTCACGCATGGTGAGGGGGCTGATGATGGGGGAATGATTGGTGTCCATGAGGACTCCTTTCTGTTGGTTGTGTTGTGGAATAGGATTGTTGCCCGCGGAGGGGCTGGCGGGCTACAGGGTTCGTCCGAGCCTGAGATCGAGCTCGGTTGTGGGGCAGGCTGCCTGTTCGTGCGGCTCGCAAGCGCCAAGGGCTCCAAAGCGATAGAGCGTTGCGGCGGG
>CABRWN010000214.1 GCA_902474645.1 uncultured Collinsella sp. | reverse complement strand
CCACCGACGCCCACGACCTGCCGCTACCCCACATCATCAGCGCCTAACGGCTGGTGCACCTCCCGGCGGCCTAGTGCTCCTCGCCGGCGCGGGCCAGGTCGTAGGGCGTGGTCTGGTAGACGTAGTAGTTGAGCCAGTTGGTGTAGAACAGCTGAGCCTGGCTGCGCCAGACGTTGCGCGGCTCGGCGGTGGGGTCGTCGCCCGGGAAGTAATGCGCCGGCACCTCCGGGTTGAGCCCGCGCTTCACGTCGCGCTCGTACTCCAGGCGCAACGTGTCGGTATCGTACTCGGGGTGGCCAAATACAAAGAAGCGACGGCTGTCGGTCGACTTGACGATGTACAGGCCAACCTCGTCAGACACGGCCACAACCTCAAGCTGCGGCTCGGCCTCCACGTCCTCGCGGCGCACATCGGTGTTGCGCGAATGCACGGCATAGAAACGGTCGTCAAAGCCGCGGACCAGCGGGCTTTGCGGCTTCACCAGATAATGCTCGAACACGCCGCTCGCCTTTGCCGGCAGGTCGTACTTCTGGATACCGTAATGATGGTAGAGCCCCGCCTGCGCGCCCCAACAAATGTGCAGCGTAGAGTGTACGTGTGTGGTGGACCAATCCATGATCTGGCAGAGCTCAGGCCAGTAGTCGACCTCCTCGAACGGCATCTGTTCCACCGGCGCGCCCGTGATGATCAGGCCGTCGTAGTGGATGTCGCGGATGTCGTCGAACGTGCGGTAGAACGTCTCCAGGTGACCGGCGCTCACGTGCGTGGCCTCGTGCGTTTTGGTGCGCAGCAGGTCTACCTCCACCTGCAACGGCGTGTTGGAGAGCTTGCGCATGATCTGCGTCTCGGTGGCGATCTTGGTGGGCATGAGGTTGAGGATGAGCACGCGCAGCGGACGGATGTCCTGGTGCAGCGCGCGGTACTCGGTCATGACAAAGATGTTCTCGCTCTCGAGCTGCGCGGCGGCAGGGAGGGCGTCGGGAATGCGAATGGGCATGGATGCTCCTTACGAGTCAGTTGCAGCTATGGTACAACGACCGGCCCCATCCGCGCGAGCACATCGCCCAGCGATGCCGTCAGCGGCCCAGATCACTCCAAAAGTAGAGATTAAGGCATGTCCAAAAATCTACGGCGCTTTAGCCTAGCAAAGTGGCAGCAGGACGCTACAATGGTTCGACGCGAAAAACTCGGCCGAAAGGATACATATATGTACCAGACGCGTAAGATCGGTGTGGTCGGCCAGGGCCACGTAGGAGCACATGTCGCCAACAGCCTACTCATGCAGGGCATTGCCGATGAGCTGTACCTGTGCGATATCAACGAGGCCAAGGTGACGTCCGAGGTCCAGGACCTGCGCGACTCCCTTTCGTTTGTCCCGTACAACACCAAGATCGTCAACTGCTACGACCACTACGAGGAGCTTGCCTGCTGCGACGTCATCGTCAACGCCGCCGGCAAGGTCGCGCTGGCCGCCGGCAACCGCGACGGCGAGCTGTTCTTTACCACCGACGCCGCCCGCACCTTTGCCAAGCGCATCGTCGACGCCGGCTTTGACGGCATCTTCGTGAGCATCTCCAACCCCTGCGACGTCGTGTGCACCGAGCTGTGGCACCTGACCGGCTACGATCCCAAGAAGATCATCGGCTCGGGCTGCGGCCTGGACTCCCGCCTGCGCACCGAGATCTCCAAGAAGGTCGGTGTGAGCCCCAAGTCTATCGACGCCTACATGATCGGCGAGCACGGCTTTAGCCAGCTGGCCGCCTTTAAGGCCGCAACCATCGCCGGCAAGAGCCTCAACGAGCTTCAGGCCGAGAACCCCGACAAGTATGCCTTCGACCACATGGAAATCGAGGAGCTCGCGCGCAAGGGCGGATACGTAACCTACCAGGGCAAGCAGTGCACCGAGTACGCCGTCGCCAACTCCGCCGCGCGCGTCTGCGCCGCCGTGCTGCACAACGAGCACGCCGTGCTTTCGGCATCCACGCTCATGACCGGCCAGTATGGCGAGGAGGGTATCTTTACTTCCCTGCCGTGCGTGATCGGCGCCGAGGGCGTCGAGGAGGTCTACACGCTCGACCTGTCCGAGCACGAGCTCGAGGGCTTC
>CABRWN010000213.1 GCA_902474645.1 uncultured Collinsella sp. | reverse complement strand
TACGGTGACGAGTTCGGCTTGGAGGGTCTCACCGATCCGGGCAATCGCCGCACCATGCCGACCAAGGACCAGCTCCACGACTTCGATACGCTGGCCATCGTTAAGAACGCGTCTGCTGTACGCCGCGCGCTGCCCTTTATGGTCGATGGCGAGATCAAGGCCTTCGCGCTCAATGACGAAGTGCTGGCCTACAACCGTACGGGGAAGGATGGCGAGTCCGCGACCGTTATCATCAACCGCAGTCTGCGCAATTCACACCGCGTGACGATTCCGGCGCTCGGCGAATGCGCGAGCGATGTGATTAGCGGTCACAAGTGCGAGATCCACAACGGCACGGTCACGCTCGACCTGTACCCGCTGGGGTCGTCGATCATCTATCACCACGCCGAGCAGCGCCTGCAGGAGCCGCTCGATCACGGCGCAGGTGTTGTGTGCCATATCACATCGGTGCCGACCGATGACGGCAAGCCGGGCACAATCGGTGCGCCCACGCGTCGCTTTATCGACCACCTGGCCGCCATGGGCATGCGCTACTGGCAGGTCCTGCCCGTCAATCCCACGGACTTCTTCCGCTCCCCTTATGCCGGCCCTTCGGCCTTTGCAGGCAATATCGACCTGCTGCCCGAGAGTCACGAGGAGCTGGCTGCCGACTTCGTCACCTGGAAGGCCCGCGGCGGCGAGGATGCCGACCCGCTGTACACGGCGTTTAAACATCGCAACGCCGACTGGCTCGAGAAGTACTGCGTCTACATGGCGGTAAAGAAGCACTTTGAGGGACTGTCGCGCCACGATTGGCCGGCGGATGTCTCGCGCTACAACGAGTACCTGATCGATGACAAGCGATTCCACGACGAGGCCGAGCTGCAGGCGTACATGCAGTATCGCTTTGACCTTGCCTGGTGCGAGCTCATGAACTATGCGCACAAGAAGGGCATCGAGGTCATCGGCGATATCCCGATGTATGTCTCGGACGATTCGGCCGACGCGTGGAGCGAACCCGAAAACTTCTGGCTGTCCGACACCGGCAAGGCGATTGAGATTTCGGGTGCGCCGCCCGACAACTTTGCGCCCGAGGGTCAAGTTTGGGGAAACCCCACCTTCCGCTGGGATTACATGAAGAAAAACGGCTATCGCTGGTGGCTCGACCGCCTGCGTCGTGCATTCGCGCTCTACGACCGCGTGCGCCTGGACCACTTCCTGGGATTCCACAGCTATTTCAGCATTCCCGCGGGTAAGGCTTGCGCCGACGGTCGCTGGCTGGCGGGCCCGGGCAAGGACCTGTTCCAGACCGCCTACGACGAGCTGGGTCCGCTCAACTTTATCGCCGAGGACCTGGGCTATTTGACGCCCGGTGTTCGCGCTATGGCTTCGACCTGTGGTTTCCCCGGTATGGACGTACTGGAGTTTAGCGACTACGACGTTCGTTGCGGTGTGCATCCCACGCCCGGCAAGATCCTGTACACCTCGACGCACGATACGTCGACGCTGGCCGGTTGGTGCACACGTTCCTTTGCGGGCGGCGATGAACCGAGCGGTGTTGAGCTGGCGGCCAAGCTGATGAGCGACGCGCTGGCGAGCGACGCTCCCCTGGTGATGATGCCGCTGCAGGATGTCCTGGGGCTGGGCGACGACGCGCGCATGAACGTTCCGGGCGTGGCCACGGGCAACTGGACCTGGCAGGCTGACGAGGCTGCCGTTGCCGCCGCCGAGGACAAAACCGCACAGCTCCTGCGCAACAACCATAGATTCTGGGGCGAAGCGTGATAAAACCCCCGATATAGGGTACAGTTACAGAGGTTTGAATTTTTGCGGGCAGAGTTATCTGCCCGCTTTGTGCTGAAAAGGAAGTATTATGGCGCGCTACGATTACAAGTGCTCGAGCTGCGGCAACGTGTTTGAGGTTGAGCATCCCATGTCCGAGACTCCCGAGGGCGTGTGCCCCAGCTGCGGCGCCCCGGCGGCCAAGACGTTCTCGGCCAGCGGCATTAAATTTGAGGGTAGCGGTTTCTACAACACCGACCAGCGAAGCGGCGGCTCCAGCACCAGCGCCACGAGCGGCTGCTGCGCCAACTGTCCGCACAACCACTAGAAACCAAACAGCCCCGCGACTGACATCGGTCGCGGGGCTGTTTCTTTGCGCTAAGGGTAGCTAATTTGGG
>CABRWN010000212.1 GCA_902474645.1 uncultured Collinsella sp. | reverse complement strand
GATGCCGATATCGGCCACGTTAAAGACGGGAAAGTCGATGAAGGTGGTGGCAATTAAATCGGTCGCAAAGCCAAAAGTCAGACGGTCGATCGCGTTGCCAATGGCGCCGCCCGCGACCATAGCCATGCCCACCACCTCCAAGCGAGCAAGCTGGGGCGCGCGAAGCAAGTACACGGCAATAGCGATAATGACCGCCAACGCCAGTACGGCAAACGCGATGCCATGCCCCTCGCCCATGCTAAAGGCAGCACCGATATTGCGGACAAATAGAAAGTCGATCACACCGGGGATAACAGTCACATGCAAAGCGTCACCCACGGCACGAACCGCAAGCTTGGTCAGCTGGTCAACAAGCAGCACAACCAGCGCCACCCCACCAGCAACACCCAACCGCCAACCCAAAGGCGGCGTCATACCCCCAGCACGACCCAAATCAATCCCCTACCCTCAAGAACATCGAATTCCGTTTAACGCAAATCAATATCTTATATTGACCAGCAACGAAATAGCCGATGATTCGTTACCGACAGCGAAAACCCGCCAGAGCGAGCAAGGTGCCTTGAAGCAAGGCGGCATAGACCTTATGGTCATGCCGCCGAAGCTGAAAGGCAGATTGCCGCTCTGGCGGGTTTGCAGCGTCAAGCGGTTACGCGGTTTGGTAAAACCGCGTAACTACAAAGCGTCAGCACAACGTTTGCAGATATGCGCGTGGCCGTTGTACTCGCCGACGGTGGTGCGGTAGTTCCAGCAACGGTCGCAGCACTCGCCCTCGGCTGCCTCGATGGCAACGGAGAGTTCCTCGCCCTGGGTCAGCTCAACATCGGAAACGATGTAGAACTCGGCCAGGTCGACGGCCTTATCACCGGTCAGCAGCGCGTACATCTCGGCGGGAACGACCGCCTTGACGCGGACCTGCTGGCTCTTGGTGAAGGTACCGGCGGAGCGGGCATCCTCAAGGGCCTTGGTCACGGCGCTACGGAGCTCGAGTGAAGCCTCGAGCACGCCCTCAAACTCATTGGCCTCGTCGAACGTGATGGGCGACTTATACCAATCGAGCAGCGCGGCGTACTTCTGGTGATCGACGCAGCCGGCGGGCGCATAGGCCATGGCCTCGTCGACCGTGTAGGACAGGATCGGCTGAAGGTCGCGCATGAGCATCGAGAAGAGCTCGGCCAGCACGGTCTGGGCGCTGCGGCGCTCGAGCGAGCCGGGCTTCTCACAGTACAGACGGTCCTTCAGGGCGTCGAGATACACGTTGGAGAGCTCGGTAACCACGAAGTCGTAGAGCGCACGGTAGGCGCGCGGGAACTCGTAGCTGGCGTAGGCATCGTCGACCTCGGCCTGAACCTGGGTCAGACGGGCAACCATGAGCTTGTCGAGTGGCAGCAGGTCGGCAAAGGCGACGCCGTCGGTCTCGGGCTCAAACTGACCCTCGAGCTCGGAGAGCAGGAAGCGCAGCGTGTTGCGGAAACGGCGATAGGCATCGGACGTACGAGCGAGAATCTCGTGGTCGATGGAAACGTCGGAGCTGGTGTCGACGGAGGCAACCCACAGGCGGATGATGTCGGCGCCCATCTCGTCACAGACCTTGTTGGGGTCGATGACATTGCCGAGCGACTTGGACATCTTGCGGCCTTGGCCATCGAGGGTGAAGCCCTGCGAGACGACCGCCTTGTACGGAGCATGGCCGTTGGCACCCACCGAGGTGAGCAGCGAGCTCTGGAACCAACCGCGGTGCTGGTCGGAACCCTCGAGATACACGTCCGCCGGGTACTCCAGCTCGGGACGGTACTCGCAGACGGCCTTCCAGGAGACGCCGGAATCCCACCACACGTCGAGGATGTCCTTATCGGCCTTGAGGTGATGGCCGCCGCACTTGGGGCAGACGCAGGCCTCGCCCAGGTAACTCTCGGGAGCGTCGGTGAACCAGGCGTCGGAGCCCTTCTCGTGGAAGAGCTTGATGACGGCGTCGAGCGTAGCGTCGTTCATGACCTTCTCGCCGCAGTCGGCGCAGGTGTAGCTGGGGATAGGCACGCCCCAGTTGCGCTGGCGGCTGATGCACCAGTCGGGACGCTGCTCGACCATGGCGCCGATGCGGTTGGCGGCATGGGCCGGATACCACTTGACGTTCTCGCGGACCTCCTTGCCAGCCTGCTCGCGCAGACCCGTCTTGTCCATCGA
>CABRWN010000211.1 GCA_902474645.1 uncultured Collinsella sp. | reverse complement strand
CAAAATCCCGTCTAAATTTACAAGCATATCTTTTTCCTTTCAAAGTTTTTGCAGAGCTCTCTCACCTGCGCTTCGCTTTTCATGCCGCTGACGGAATCCGTCCCGTTCAACGCGGCGACGGCGGCAGCGGAGCCGCCCGAGGAGCCGCCAGGCACGCGCTCGGTATCCCAGGGGTTGTTGGTGCGGTGGAACGCCGAGCTCTCGGTGGAGCTGCCAAAGGCAAACTCGTCCATGTTGGCCTTGCCCATGGGCAGGCAGCCGGCGTCGAGCATGCGCTGGACACAGGTGGCGGTGTAGACGCTCTGGTAGTCCCCGAGCATGCGGGAAGCGCAGGTGGTGCGCGTGCCCACAAGGTTCATGTTGTCCTTAATGGCCAGCGGCACGCCCGCGAGCGGGGGCAGCGGCTTGCCTGCGGCACGGTCGGCATCCACGCGCGCAGCGGCCTCGAGCGCAAGCTCGGGCGCCACCTGCAGGAATGCCTGGACCCCGCCCTCGCGCGCCTCGATGGCGGCAAGAGAGGCCTGGGCCACCTCGGTAGCGGTAAAGTCGCCGGCGGCAACGCCCGCGGCAATCTGCGCGGCGGTAAGGGAATCGAAGCTCTGCGCCATTACTCGCTCTCCCCCTCTCCCAAAATGGACGGCACGCGGAAGTAGCGGTCGCGCGCGCTGCCGGCGTTTTCGAGCGCGACGTCGAGCGGTAGGTCACGCTCGGGCTCGCGCAGGTCATCGCCCATCACGTTGGACAGGCTTCCGATGGGATGGAACGTGGGCTCCACATCGGGCAAGTCATATTGCAAGACGGGCTCGAGCATCTGGACGGCGTCGTTCAGGTAGGACGTCATCTGGGTGAGCTCGTCATCGGTCAGTGCGATCTTTGCGTACTCGGCGATGCCGCGCACGTCTTTCTCGCTGAGTGCCATAGGCGCTCCCTTCCGCATAACAGTTAAACCGTTCCAGTATACAAGGCAACGCCGCTTGGAGCAGGTGCTTTACCCAAATGCAGTGAAAACGTAACGAGGACGGCGGCTGGCAGGCGAAGGGCTGGCGGTTCTGCAGCGAAACCGCACCGTCCATAGCGAAAACCGTCTCGCCCGCAACGAAAAGCATCACAACATTCGACGCTTATCGTCAAAATCGAGATTTTCATCGAATGTTGTGATGGTTTGAAAGTCCCGACCACCACAAAGGTGCCTGTCCCCATTGTGGTGGTTCTGAACGATGTCCTATGCCGAGGCCTTGGCCTTGCGGCGCTTGCGGACCGCGTGGATCACGATGTCCAGCAGCAACAGCACAATGGCTACGACCACGATGAGCACGGCAAACTCACGCTTGCCCCAGTGGCGGCTGGCCAGCGACTTTTGCTTGTCGACGTCCTTCTTGCTGTACTTGGTGCGCACGCAATGCACCAGCAGGCGATGGTCGTTCACGCCGTAGGGCGTGCAGGTGACGAGCGTCACCTTGTCGGCGCCGGGCTCGATAGTCAGTGACTCCATCTCCTCGGGCAGCACCACCTCGGAGTCCACCATCTTGTAGGCGAGCGTCTTGTTCATGGTGTGCAGCAGCACCAGGTCGCCCGGCTCCAGCGAGTGAATGTCGTCGAACATGCTCAGGTTGCGCATGCCCGAGTGCGCGGTGAGCACGCAATGCGTCGAGGTGTCGCCCACCGGCAGGCTCCGGGCCCCCAGGTGGCCGACGCCCGCCATAAGGACTTCTTCACTCGTGCCGTGGTAGATGGGCATGCTCACGTCGATGGAGGGAATCTCGACCCAGCTCATCATGGGGTCGCGGTCAAAGATGAGCTGCTGAGCGTAGGGCTCGATCTGGTCGGCGGGAAGCTCGGTGGCCTCGCCCGCCAGCTGCTCGTTATAGGAGCGCGCCTGAAGCAGGATGCGCTCGCGCTCTTCTTCGGAAAGCGCGTCCACGGTGCTGGACACCGTGCTGATCTGGTTGAACTCGAGCCGGTCCAAGATCCACGGCCAGGTCATAAGGCCCACGCCAATAAGGATGATAACGATGGTGATGAGCCGGTCGGCCCAACGCGGCAGCCGCTTGCGACGACGTTTGCTTGCCTTTTCTAAATGCTTGGCGCTCTTCACCACCGCACATCGCCTCCAATGATGTCTAAACAAATAATAGCCGATTAACAGGCCCCCCACGCCGGGCATGGCTCCTCTTTGAGTTTTCAAA
>CABRWN010000210.1 GCA_902474645.1 uncultured Collinsella sp. | reverse complement strand
GCGCTTCCCCAACCTGCTGGTCAACGGCAGCCAGGGCATCGCCGTCGGCATGGCCACCAACATCGCCCCGCATAACCTCACCGAGGCGATCGAGGCCACCTGCTACCTGATCGACAACCCCGACGCCACGGTCGACGAGCTCATGCAGATCATGCCCGGTCCGGACTTCCCCACCGGCGCCATCATCATGGGCAGCGCCGGCATTAAGCAGAGCTACGAGACCGGCCGCGGCTCCATTACCGTGCGTGCCAAGGCACATGTGGAGTCCACCAAGACCGGCCGCAGCCGCCTGGTCTTTACCGAGATTCCCTACATGGTCAACAAGGGCACCCTGCAGGAGAAGATCGCCCAGCTCGTCAACGACAAGCGCATCGAGGGCATCTCGGATATGCGCGATGAGTCCAACCAGAAGGGTATCCGTCTGGTCATCGAGCTCAAGAAGGGCGTCATTCCGCAGGTCGTGCTCAACAACCTGTATAAGTACACCTCGCTGCAGACGACCTTTGGCGCCAACAACCTGGCGCTCGTCAACGGCGTTCCCAAATGCCTGAGCCTGCGCGAGATGCTGCAGCACTACATCGACCACCAGGTCGACGTCGTCACTCGCCGCACCCGCTTCGACCTTAAAAAGGCCCAGGCCCGCGCGCATATCCTTGAGGGCTACTTGATGGCCCTCGACCATATCGACGAGGTCATTAGCATCATCCGCTCCTCGCAGACCGACTCCGAGGCCAGCAGCCGCTTGATCGAGCGCTTTGGCTTTACGCCCGAGCAGACCACGGCCATCCTCGAGATGAAGCTGCGCCGCCTGACCGGCCTGGAGCGCGACAAGATTCAGGAAGAGTTGGACGGCCTGCGCCGCGCCATCGCCTACTACGAGGACCTGCTGGCGCATGAGGAGAAGATCCTGGGCGTCATCAAGGAAGAGATGCGCGAGATCTCCAAGAAGTTTGGCGACAAGCGCCGCACCGAGATCAGCCAGGTTGAGAAGGACCTGGATGTCGAGGACCTCATCGCCGACGAGGATATGGTCGTGACCATCACCCACACCGGCTACGTTAAGCGTATCCCGGTTGCCGCCTACCGCGCCCAAAAGCGCGGCGGCAAGGGCGTGTCGGGCGTCAACCTCAAAGAGGACGATGTCATCGATGAGATGTTCATCGCGTCCACGCACGAGTACGTGCTGTTCTTCTCGAGCAAGGGCAAGGTCTATCGCCTGAAGGTGCACGAGCTGCCGGTAGGTACGCGCCAGGCACGCGGTACCGCGATCGTCAACCTGCTGCCCTTCGAGGAGGGCGAGAAGATCGCGAGCGTCATCAGCTGCCGCGAGTTCCCGGCCGACGAGTACCTGATGTTTGCCACCAAGAGCGGTATGGTCAAGAAGACCGTGATGAGCGCATATGACCGCAGCCGTCGCGACGGCCTGATCGCTATCAACCTGCGCGACGACGACGCGCTGTTGAACGTGCGCCGCGTGCGCGAGGGCGACAAGATTATCCTGGCCACCACCGCGGGCAAGGCGATCATGTTCTCCGAGGAGCAGGTGCGCGCCACCGGCCGCGATACCAGCGGCGTTCGCGGTATCGGTATGAAGGACGGCGTGAGCGTTCTGGGCATGGAAGTCACTAACGGCAACGGTGATCTGTTCGTCATCACCGAGCGCGGCTACGGCAAGCGCACGCCGGTTGCGGACTACCCGGAGCAGAATCGCGGCGGCCAGGGCGTCTACACCATCCAAATGACCGAGCGTAAGGGTAACCTCGCGGCCATGAAGACGGTGGGCCCGCAGCACGAGCTGTTCATCGTGACGGAGGGCGCGACGGTCATTCGCGTCAAGACCGACGAGATCAGCCAGACTGGCCGCGCTACCCAGGGCGTCAAGATGATGACCGTCGACGACAACGACCGCATCTGCGCCGTAGCCCGCATGACGGCAGCCAAGGAAAAACCCGAAGGCGAGGGCGCCGAGGCCGCAGCCGACACCGAAGAGGCCCCAGTCGACCTAGGCGACGGCAACGGCATGCCAGAGGATCTCCTCGACGAGTAAGTAGTCCTCTCCGGTCAAAAACATCAGACCCCATATATCGGCGGTCGGCGCACCTGCGCGCCGACCGCTTTTTTGAAAACCTTGGGACCCCATGGTCGCTGGGCTGGCGAGATGGTTTTGGTTTGTCGCGAGTTCCGCACGCAAAGAAGGCCAC
>CABRWN010000209.1 GCA_902474645.1 uncultured Collinsella sp. | reverse complement strand
ACCCAACTGCTGTTCCATTCGAATGCGCAGCCCTACGCCTGCCGTGCGGCTTTTTCGCGCGAGCTGCTCAATCGCGAAGGCATTCGCTTCGCCCCCGGTTTGGCTTTGGGCGAGGACGTCGTCTTCCAATTTGCGGCTTATGCACTTGCCCGTAAGACCGTCGTCATGCCGGACAAGTTCTACCACTACGTGATGGAGAGCGAATCGGCGACGCACGAGTTCAACAGTGCCGAGGCTCGCGCCAAAAAGCTTGACGCCCACATGAGGATGCTCGAGGAGGTCTTGGAGGACTGGGCGGCCTACGGTCTTTTGGACCTGTGCCCCGGCGAGCTGATCACTTGGTTTTTGGACCTAATTGTGTTCGACCTGGCGCGCTTGGATGCCGATGACTTCCATCGCGTGGCGGCTCGCGTCAATATGGACCTCACGACGTTTTTGGGAACGGAGTGGGCGGATATGCCTGCTAAGGGCGCCGTTCGCCGTGTTGCCCACAAGCTCGTTGCGACGACGTCGGGCGTTTCGATGGCAGACGCCACGCTGTTCTATCTTTCGACTCGCGGTCTCAAAGCCTGCCTGGAGCGCTTTATCTAATTCCAAGCGCTGCCGCCCGCCGCAACTCGGCTGCTAAAATAACCCTGTTATACGCTATTCAACAGGAGGTTCTCTTGCAGAACTCTGATACCCCTAAAGTTTCGCTACTTGTTCCTATTTGCAATGTCGAACGCTACCTGCGCGAGTGCCTCGATTCCGCCGTGGCGCAGACGCTCGAGGACATCGAGATCATCTGTATCAACGACGGCTCCACCGATAGCTCGCCAGATATCATCCGTGAGTACATGGAGCGCGATGAGCGTGTAAAGATGATCGACAAAGCTAACAGCGGCTACGGCGACTCGATGAACCGCGGTCTGGAGATGGCGCGTGGCAAGTACGTGGGCATCTTGGAGTCCGATGACTTTATGGCGTCCGACGCACTCGAAAAGCTTGTCTCGGCCGCCGATAGCAATAATGCCGACTTCGCGAAGGCGAACTTTGATTTCTACTGGTCTAAGCCCGAGGAGCGCCGTTCGCTGCACGAGATGTTTAAAGCCAAGGACTGTGGCAAGCCAGTGCACCCGAGCGATACGACGCAGTTCTTTAAGCAAAAGCCGTCGATTTGGTCGGCCGTGTACCGTCGCGATTTTCTTGAGCGAAACGGCATTACGTTCCTGCCGACTCCGGGGGCATCCTTTCAGGACACGTCATTCGCCTTTAAGGTGATCGCGTGCGCCGATAAGGCTGTTTACCTGCATGATGCCGTGTTGTCGTATCGCCAGGACAACGAGAATTCCTCGGTCAATTCTTCGGCTAAGGTCTTTTGCGTCAATACCGAGTATGCCGAGATTGAGCGTTGGATTCGGGAGGATTATGCCCGCGACCATGCAAGCGGCGATGTCGCGCGCATGCTCAAGTTCAACCAGCTCATTAAGTACGATTCGTATATGTGGAACTACGTGCGCCTGGCGCCTAAGTTCTATAAGGAGTTCCTGGTGCGGATGGCCAAGGAATTTCAGGGGGCCTTGGACGCGGGGGAGTTTTCGCTTGACGACCTCAAGCCGTGGAAGCGCGCGAATCTCGCTGCTATCCTCAAAGATCCTGAGGGCTGGGTTGACGAGCATCCGAGTTTTGCGACGGATGGTGCCTTGGGTCGTGCTAAGTATTACGCCTCGGTTGGAGGGCCAGGCGTGGTTGCTGCCTTCCTCATCGAATCGCTGAGGGGGTAGGTCGGCATGGGAGAGGCCTCGATTCCCAAAGCGACTATTGTCGTTCCCGTTTACAACTCTGCGCGCTCCATTCAGCGATGCCTCGATTCGCTGTTGGCCCAGTCCGAGCGCTCGATTCAGGTTGTCTGCGTCAACGACGGTTCGACTGATGATTCGTTGAACGTGTTACGCCAGATCGCGCAGTCCGACGATCGCGTACTGGTGATTGACCATGAAAACGCGGGCGTCTCGTGTGCTCGAAATGCCGGTATCGATGCCGCCGTGGGCGAGACCGTCTTTTTTGTGGACGCCGACGATTACATCGATGCTCAGATGGTCGAGCGCGTGCTGCATGCCATTGAGTCTGTAGATGCCGAGGCCGCCGTTTTTGGCGGCGTCTGTGAACCTGCCGATGCTGCCCCCAAACGCGTCCAACAACTCATGAGCCCCAAAGCTGGTACCTTCGGCGCCCGTGACCC
>CABRWN010000208.1 GCA_902474645.1 uncultured Collinsella sp. | reverse complement strand
GCCAAAAAATAAGATTTTTTGACTCCGTGTTGTATAACCCGCCATTCGTGGGTACCATTCAACGCGTACGCAAACAAAAAGGGTTAATTCGCGTGGTATAACCGCGCGGCCCAAAAAGGAGGAGACAAGCATGTCGTCTTTGAAGCCGCTTGCAGATCGTGTTCTGGTCAAGCCCGACGAGGCCGAGCAGAAGACCGCTTCCGGTCTGTACATCGCCAGCAACGCCCAGGAGAAGCCGCAGCGCGGCACCATCGTTGCCGTTGGCGCCGGCAAGGTCAACGACAAGGGTGAGCGCATCCCCATGGACGTCAAGGTTGGCGACGTTGTCATCTACGGTAAGTTCGGTGGCAACGAGGTCAAGGTCGACGGCGAGAAGTATCTGCTGATGCGCGCCGACGACATCTACGCCGTCGTCGAGGCCTAGTCTCGTCAGAATCTCTGATTCGTCTTTGAACGCGCCCGCCGCATAGGACTCGGAAGCGGCGACGCGAGTCACATTTCTTTTGGAGGATTACCTACCATGGCAAAGAACATTACGTTCAATACCGATGCCCGCGCTAAGCTCGCCAAGGGCGTCAACACTCTGGCCGACGCCGTTACCGTCACCATGGGCCCCAAGGGTCGCTACGTTGCGCTGCAGCGCACGTTCGGTGCCCCGACCATCACCAACGACGGTGTTTCCGTCGCCAAGGAGATCGAGCTCGAGGACAACATCGAGAACATGGGTGCCCAGCTGGTGAAGGAGGTCGCCACCAAGACCAACGACACCGTGGGTGACGGCACCACCACCGCAACCCTGCTCGCTCAGGCTATTGTCAACGACGGTCTGCGCAACGTTGCCGCTGGCACCAACCCGCTGGCCATCCGTCGCGGCATCGACAAGGCCGTTAACGCCGCTGTCGCCGAGATGAAGAAGCAGGCCAAGCCGGTCGAGACCAAGGAGCAGATCGCTTCCGTCGGTACCATCTCCGCCGGTGACCCCGAGGTCGGCGAGAAGATCGCCGAGGCCATGGAGGTCGTGGGCAAGGACGGCGTCATCACCGTCGAGGATTCCCAGACGTTCGACATCACCATCGACACCGTCGAGGGCATGCAGTTCGACAAGGGCTATGTCTCCGCTTACTTCGTCACGGACAACGACCGCATGGAGGCCGTGATGAAGGATCCGTACATCCTCATCACCGACCAGAAGATCTCCAGCGTTCAGGACATCATGCCCGTTCTCGAGGCTGTCCAGCGCGCTGGCCGTGGCCTGCTCATCATCGCTGAGGACATCGACGGCGAAGCTCTGCCTACCCTGGTCCTCAACAAGATCCGTGGCGCCCTCAACGTCTGCGCCGTCAAGGCCCCGGGCTACGGCGATCGCCGCAAGCGCATCCTCGAGGACATCGCCGTCCTCACCGGTGGCCAGGCTGCCCTGGACGAGCTGGGCGTGAAGGTCGCTGACATCACCGCCGATATGCTCGGTACCGCTAAGTCCGTCACCATCTCCAAGGACAACACCGTCATCGTCGGCGGCGCTGGCTCCAAGGAGGCCATCGACGCTCGCATCGCTCAGATCAAGGGCGAGATGGAGAACACCACCTCTGACTTCGACCGCGAGAAGCTCCAGGAGCGCCTGGCCAAGCTCTCCGGTGGCGTTGCCGTCATCAAGGTCGGCGCTGCTACCGAGTCCGAGCTCAAGGAGATCAAGCACCGCGTCGAGGACGCCCTGCAGGCAACCCGCGCTGCTGTCGAGGAGGGCATTGTCGCTGGCGGCGGCGTCGCCTTCATGGACGCTGCTCCTGCGCTCGACGCCGTTGAGCTCGACGATCCCGAGGAGAAGATCGGCGTCGATATCGTCAAGAAGGCTCTGACCGCTCCGGTCGCTACCATCGCCAAGAACGCTGGTTTTGAGGGCGCTGTCGTGGTCGACAAGGTTGCCGAGCTGCCTGCCGGCCAGGGTCTCAACTCTGCCAACGGCGAGTGGGGCGACATGATTGAGATGGGCGTCCTCGACCCCGTCAAGGTCAGCCGCGTCACCCTGCAGAACGCTGCTTCCGTCGCCAGCCTGATCCTCATCACCGAGGCTACCGTCTCCGATGTGCCCAAGAACACTCAGCTTGAGGACGCTATCGCTGCTGCTACCGCTGGTCAGCAGGGCGGCGGTATGTACTAAGGCCGACAAGGTCTAGAACTCCCACCGGGAATCCGGGGGCGTGACGGGGGCTTCTCTCCGGAACGTCCTCGGACATGCAAAGAGGCTCCGCATCGCGCTTCGCGC
>CABRWN010000207.1 GCA_902474645.1 uncultured Collinsella sp. | reverse complement strand
CCGAGGCCGGCAGCCAGCGCATGCGCGACATCATTAACAAGAACGTGACCGAGGAGGACCTGGACCGTGCGGCCAAGGCGGCCTTCGAGGCCGGCTGGAACCGCATGAAGCTCTACTTTATGATGGGCCTTCCCGGCGAGCGCGACGAGGACATCGTGGCCATCGCCAATCTGGCCGATCACGTGCTGGAGCTCGGTCGTTCCGTGGTGCCCAAGGCTCGTCGCGGCTCGATCTCGGTGTCCATCTCGGTTTCGGTCTTTACCCCCAAGGCTGCCACGCCGTTCCAGTGGTGCCCGCAGCTCGACTACGACGACGTCAAGCGTCGCCAGAAGTTGCTTATCACGAGCGTTCGCAACCGTGCCGTCCGCGTGCATTACCACGATGCCGAGACCTCGCTCATCGAGGCCGCGCTGTCCCGCGCCGGTCGTGACATGACGCCCGTCATCATCGATGCTTGGCGCTCGGGCTCTCGCTTTGACGCCTGGGTAGAGCATTTCTCGCTCGATAACTGGAAGGAGGCTGCTGCCAAAAACGGCATCGACCTTAATGAGCTCGTGCACCTGCCCTACGAGTTGGACTGGCGCCTGCCGTGGGAGCACGTGAGCCCCGGCTGCACGCGCGGCTTCCTCGAGCGCGAGTACCGTCGCTCGCTCGAGGGCGTCACGACTCCCGACTGCACCCGCACGTCGTGCACCGGCTGCGGGATCTGCCCCACGCTCCACGCCAAGAATGTATTGATGGGTGATCGCGCATGAGTGAGCGCCTGACCGACAACCCCTCGCTCTTTAGGCTTCGTGTTCGCTATGGCAAGCGCGATCGCCTTAAGTACCTGGGCCATCTCGAAGTGATCCATACCATTGAGCGCATCGTGCGCCGTGCGGGGCTTCCCTATGCCGTCACGCAGGGCTTCTCTCCGCACATGCGCGTGGGCTTCTCTTCGGCGCTACCGGTTGGTACGTCGTCGACCTGCGAGTGGTATGACCTGTTTATGACCGAGTTCGTGTCGCTCGACGAGGCGTTTGAGCGCCTGTCTGTGGCGTCTCCGGCCGATCTGGCGCCTATCGAGGCGGCGTACATCGACGTGCGCACGCCGGCGTTGACGGCGCAGCTCACGCGCTTGTCGTATCGCATCGACCTGCACTTGGATCCCGAGGCGCCCGTAAGCGCCGACGAGGTGCGTCGTGCGATCGACACGCTGCGCGCGGGCCACGGCATCGACTACGCGCGCGGCAAAAAGAGCAAGCGCTTGGATTTGGATCACACGCTCGTGGGCTATGAGCTCACGGCGGGGGAGCGCCCGGACCATTTGGTGCTCATGCTCGACACCCATGCCGACAACGAGGGCTCCATGCGTCCGGAAATTTTGCTTTCCGCTGCTGATGTTTTGTTGCAGGGCTTGACCCCGGGCATGGATGCACCTATTGTTTCCACCGGTATGCAAGACCTCGTGACCATCTGCTCCTACGATGTCGAGCGTCAGAATCAAGCATGCGAGGACGACGAGGGCCGACTCGTCAGCCCCATACCTGTGCGAACTTGTGGATTTGCTCCACATACTCGTTGACGGGGGTATTTTCGCCTGCTACTATATTCGGCTGTTGCACTAACTGATGCATGAAGGGCAAGTAAACATGTACGCAATCGTTAACACGGGCGGCAAGCAGTACAAGGTCGCCACCGACGATGTCATCACCGTCGAGAAGATCGAGGGCAATGAGGGCGACAAGGTCACCCTGCCGGTTATCTTCCTCAACGATGGTAAGAAGATCGTCACCGATCCCGACAAGCTGGCCAAGGCCAAGGTTACCGCTCAGATCGTTGAGCAGTTCAAGGGCGAGAAGCAGCTGGTCTTCAAGTTCCACAAGCGCAAGCGCTATCGTCGTCTGAAGGGTCACCGTCAGCAGCTCACCAAGCTGAAGATCGTGAAGGTTCAGGCTACCTCCCGCGCCAAGAAGGCTGTCAAGGCAGAGGCTGAGGCTGTTGCCGAGGCTCCCGTCGCCGAGTAGATTACACTCGTAACGAAAGAGTAGGTATACACAATGGCACACAAAAAAGGACTCGGTTCCTCCCGTAATGGCCGTGACTCCCGCGGTCAGCGCCTTGGCACGAAGCGCTATGCCGGCCAGACGGTAACCACGGGCACGATTCTCGTCCGTCAGCACGGCACGCACATCCACCCGGGTGAGAACGTTGGCCGTGGCAAGGACGACACGCTGTTCGCGCTGGTCGACGGTACCGTTGAGTTCCACAAGGGTATCAAGCACAGGGTCAGCGTACGCCCGCTCGCGAACGCGTAATTCACCCTTCATAGAGCACATATGTGGGAGGCACTTGAGTTTTAGGATTCAAGGGTCTCCCTCTTTTTGTAGGAGGCGATTCTGTTGTCACAGTTCACCGATATCAGCCGCATTAACGTGTGCGGCGGCG
>CABRWN010000206.1 GCA_902474645.1 uncultured Collinsella sp. | reverse complement strand
ACCTCGGTGGTACCGCCGCCGATGTCGATGACCATAGAGCCGGTGGGCTCCTCGACGGGCAGGTCGGCGCCGATAGCGGCAGCCATGGGCTCCTCGATCAGGTAGGCCTGACGGGCACCGGCCTGGATCGTGGCCTCAAAGACGGCACGCTTCTCGACCGACGTGACGCCGGAAGGAACGCAGACGACAACGCGCGGACGCGGGGTCCACGGATAGCGCTTCTCGGAAGCCTTGTCGATAAAGTAGCGGAGCATGGCCTCGGTAACATCGAAGTCGGCGATGACGCCGTCCTTCAGGGGACGAACGGCCACGATGTTGCCGGGCGTACGACCGAGCATGCGCTTGGCCTCGATGCCGACCGCTAGGATGCGCTCGTCGTTCTTGTCGATGGCGACGACGGAGGGCTCGCGGATGACGATGCCCTTGCCGCGCACGGAGACAAGCGTATTTGCGGTGCCGAGGTCGATGGCAAGATCGCCCGCATAGCTACCGAAGAACATATCCATCAAAGAAAACAACGCAACTCCTGATGTGTTGGATGATTGCTGGAAAACTACTAGTTCATCATACTAGCGCAAGCCCGGCACCTCACTTGCGGTGAAGCGCCGGGCAAAGCTAAATCCCATAAGGTCACTACTGGTTGTCAGCAGCCGAGAAATCCATATCGAGCGAGGAAACGGCCCAGCCGATATGGTTGTCGGAGCGCACGAATTTGACGGTGTACTCCTGCTCGCCGCCCTTGGACAGCGATGCCTTCACCTTAGCGGTCGTCTCGGTCATGGACTGATCCATGCCCTCGACGGACACGGTGGCACCCTGCGGAATCGAGGAGATGATCATCGACTTAGCGTCCTCGGACAGGCTCGAGGCCAGGCAAGACTCGGCCTTTGCAGTGTCACCGTCGCCGGCAGCCTGGAACAGATCGGTAACGACAGACTCCTGAGACGGGAAGCCAAAGCCGCGCGTGTAGGCAAAGCCCAGACCGCCCGCGGCGATCAAAATGAGCAGAAGCAGCACAATGAAGACTTTGAGACCCGTGTGGCGATGGCGACGACGGACCTTGGCCTGTTTGCGATCCTGACGGTCCTGCTGGACCATCTCGGACTCGGACAGCGTAAAGAAGCCGGTGTCCGAGGGATCGGGCATAAACTGACCGGTCGAGCCCGTAGGATCGAGCGGATCGACGGCAGGAGCGTCCACCGCGGGCGCCGGAGCCGTGGACATAGCCGTCTGGGCAGACAGCGCGGCAAGCGAATCGTGCACGCGGGCAAGCTCATCGGCCTGCTCGGAGGTGAGCTGGTAGATGCCATCGGCAGTAGCGGCGTTAAAGGCGTCGAGTGCGTCGGAGGGGCGGCCGGCGGCAGAAAGTGCCTGACCCATGCCGGCGTTGAGCGCACGCGTGTCGTCGCGGGGGCCGGCAAAGTCGATAGCCGTGCGGTAGGTCTCCACGGCATCCGCCGGACGGCCGAGCTTAATGAAGCAACGACCAAGCTCGCCGAGTGCGGCGGGAGGAGCCGGATTGGCGCCGTCGATGGCAGCCTGACGGAAGGCAGTACCCGCGTTGGCATAGTCGCCCGACTGGAACAGCGCGTTACCCAGGCCCAGATAGGCCTTGAACGGCGTGGCATAGGAAGCATCCTGCGTAGCAGCAGAGAACGCCTGAGCGGCCGTCGTGTAGTCGCCCACGGCGGCGAGTGCCTTGCCGCGGTTGGTGAGCAGCGCGCCGCGCTTGCCGTAGGTGCCGTCATTGAGGGCAGCGGCGTAGGCCTCGGCGGCCTCGGCATACATGCCCAGGTGCATCAAGGCGTTGCCACGAAGGTGATCGGCCTCGCCCATAATCTCATCGGGAGTTTTTGCCGCCCCAAGCATCTGGGCTGCAGCGGAAAAATCACCCGCGCGGTAAGCGGCGCGGCCCTGTTGGATCAGCTGGCTATTCAAGGAAGTCCCCTTTACTCGTGAACGATCTCGACATGGACGATCTCGTCGCCGGCACGCAGCTGCGAAATCACATCGAGACCCTCGACCGTGGTACCAAAGACGGTGTAACCGGAATCGAGGTTATGCTGGGCACCCAGGCAGAAGTAGAACTGCGAACCCGCGGAATCGGGGTCCATGGAGCGTGCCATGGCAAGGGCACTATCGACATGGCTGTTGCGCGGATTGGTGGCAAACTCGCCCTTGATGCAGTAGCCGGGGCCACCGGTACCGGGCATGCCGTCGGGGCCCTCAAGACCGGCAGCGACGTCGGCGCCGGACATATCGCGGGTATTGGGGTCGCCGCCCTGAATGACAAAGCCGGGCACATAGCGATGGAACTTAAGGCCATCATAGAAACCCATCGTGGAAAGCTCGCAGAAGTTCGCGACATGAATGGGAGCGCCCTCGTCGTCAAACTTGACCTTGATGGTACCCTTCGACGTCTCTATAACGGCGCCCTC
>CABRWN010000205.1 GCA_902474645.1 uncultured Collinsella sp. | reverse complement strand
ACGTCATCGACGAGGTCGGTTATTACATTGGTGGAGCGATTGCGCCGGGCATCCGCATTTCGATGGACGCGCTCGCCGCCCGAGCCGCCAAGCTCGCCAGCGTTCCGCTCGAGGCGCCCGAGCACGCCATCGGCCGCGATACCGAGGAGTGCATCAAGGTCGGCGCCGTAACGGGCGCCGCCGCCATGGCTGAGGGCCTGGTCGCGCGCATGAAGCGCGAGCTGGGCCGCGAGGATGCCACCGTTATCGCCACGGGCGGCCTCGCCAGCATCGTCGCCGATTCGACCGATGCCTTCGACGTGGTCGACGGACAGCTCACCATCAAAGGCATCTGCGAAATCTACCGCCGCATGCAGGAGCTGGGATAGAGCAGGGGCTTAAGTCAAGCACGCCCGATGCCACAGCTCCCGCAAACGTTCGCCAAGACTATTCCTCAAAATCGAAAAATTTTCAGTTTTGAGGAATAGGTCCGAGGTGCTACCCCGCAGTCACGCGAAACCCTCCCCGGCACAGGCCGAGGAGGGTCTTGTTGTCGTCGTTATCTTTGGGCGCTGGCGCTACGCGTTACAGTCCGCGAATTCGTACAGCCTCGGGCGGAAACTCCTGCTCGCCGGCATCGGTCTTGATGGTCGCGCGACCCCAGATGTCCAGGCCCGCAAACACACCGACCGCAAGCGGCAAGCCGTTGGGCGACACCGCCGCAACTTGGCGGCCCAGCAGCGGCACCATGTCGAAGTACTCGCCCAGCACGGGAGCCAGCGGACCGGCAGCGCCCTGCGGCGTGTTGGCAACAACCGCCCAAGTGTCCACACGGGTCAGCACGGCGGCGGCCAACTCCTCGACCAGCGCTTCGTCAGCCACGTCCACACCAAGCTCGCTCAACGCCGAATGCTCAATATCCGCCGTCACGGCACCGAACATGCCCGCAGCACCGGCACCACCGTTGACGGCGACGCGCGCGAACGACGTCTCAAATGCGGGCGCGCCGCACACAATGTCGCTCGGCCACTGGATACCCACCTTACCGGCAAGGCCCAACCCCGGCGTCGATGCCGTGCCCACGAGCGCGTCCATCATGCCCATCGCGGCCACAAACGGCAGGCCGTGGAAGGCATGCATGTTCACATCGGGGCGCACAACCAGCGAAAACGTCAGCGAAGCATCGCCCGCGCTCCACGCGCACCAGCCCGCGGACACGCCCTCGCGGCCCGCGTCGCGCGCCGCGTCGAGCTCGGTGCCGGCGACAACAGCATTCATCTCGATCATCTACATACGCCCCAATTCGCCCACGATATGGCCCACGCGGTCCTCGGGTTCCTTGACCTCTACGC
The DNA here is from genome assembly GCA_902474645.1 of uncultured Collinsella sp. GTDB lineage: Bacteria > Actinomycetota > Coriobacteriia > Coriobacteriales > Coriobacteriaceae > Collinsella. The sequence goes on along the minus strand of CABRWN010000205.1, from coordinate 1,115 downwards.
CGTTGTAGCGGAAGAACCGCGCCGGGTCGTGCATCAGGTCCTCGAGCGGCACCAGCACAAAGTCGCGTTCGCCGATCAGCGGATGCGGCAGGCGCAGCTTTTTGCCGCCGTGGGTCTCGCCATCCATCCACAGCAGGTCCAGGTCGATGGTGCGCGGGCCGTTGGCCTTGGCCTTTTTGGAACGGTCGCGCCCAAGCTCGGCCTCGATCTTCATGAGCTCATCGAGCAGTACCAGCGGCGCCAGCTCGGTCTTGATCTCGATGACGGCGTTGGCAAACGCGTCCTGGCGCGTCTCGTAGGCCGGCTCGCTCTCGTAAATCTTGGAGGAGTTGGACACGCAGGTGAGTGGAATCTCGGCGATCATCTCGCGTGCGGCGCGGATGTTGTCGCAGCGATGCCCCAGGTTGGAGCCCACAGCCACAAACGCGCGGCGCGGCTGCGGCTTGGCAACCGCCCAGTAACCGTTCAGAAACTGCGCAAAACCCGCGGCGTCGTGCACGCGCACGATGTTGGCACCGGCCTGGATGGCGCCCAGGCACACGCCAAACGTAGCGGCATCGCGCTCGGCGGCCTCGGTCACGCCCGAGACGGCGCCCACAAAGCGCTTGCGCGACACGGCGCACATGAGCGGATAGCCCAGTGACGCCATCTTGGCAGTCTCGCGCTGGATGACGATGTCCTCGTTAGCCGACTTACCAAAGCCCGGGCCAGGATCGATGCAGATGCGGTCGCGCGACACGCCGGCATGGATGAGCGTGCGGGCCTGGTCGGACAGAAAGCCCATGACGCGGCGCATGATGGGCGCCGAATCGGGCAGGGTGAAGCGGCGGAGCTGCGAGGTGGGCACATAGGCTTCCTCGCGGCGGGCGCTGCGGCGCATCATGGCGGCCAGGCGGTCATTGGACTCCGATGCGGCCTCGGTGGCTGCGGGCGCGGCCTCGGGCGCGGGCGCGACGGTCTCGGCGGAAGCAGCCTGCTCGGCGGCGGGCGTCTCCTGCTCGCTTGCAGACTCGGACGTGGGCTCCGGTTCGCCAAACGGCAACGAGGGCTGCACCACGCCGCCCGGAAGCTTGGCCTCCGGCTTAGGCTCGCCCAGCAACTTGCCGCGACGGGGG
>CABRWN010000204.1 GCA_902474645.1 uncultured Collinsella sp. | reverse complement strand
TGCGGCAGCGACTGCGCGCCGTCGACGACCAGATAGCCGCCGTATTTGTGCACGAGCTTGCCGAGGTTCTTGACCGGGTTCTCGACGCCTAGCACGTTGGAGACCTGTCCCACGGCCAGGATCTTGGTCTTGGGACCCACCTTGGCAAGAACCTCCTCGGTGGTGAGCTGGCCGGTCTTGGTGGGGTAGAGGTAGACGAGCTTGGCGCCGGTCTCGCGGCAGACCTGCTGCCACGGAATCAGGTTGGAGTGGTGCTCCATGATGGTGATGACGACCTCGTCGCCCGGTTCGAGCACTGTGGGCGCAAAGCTCTTGGCGACCAGGTTGAGCGACTCGCTTGTGTTGCGGGTGAAGACGACCTCGTTGGCCTGGGGAGCGCCGATGACGTCAGCGATCTGCTGGCGGACCTTCGCGATAGCGTCGGTGGCCTCGACGGACAGCGAGTACAGGCCGCGCAGGGGGTTGGCGTTCATGCGCTGATAGAAGTCACGCTCGGCGTCGAGCACACAGGCAGGGCGCTGCGCGGTGGCGGCACTATCGAGGAAGGCGATCTCGGGGTGCTGCTGGAACAGCGGGAACTGGCCCTTGTAGGGGTTGGTCTCGATATCTACGGTGGGCCAGCCGCGCGAGGCCTCGTCGCTGGCGTCGAGCTCCATGGGCTCAGGCGCGGTGCAGGTATCGCATTTAACGTGCTCGGTGTCGATCATGCGAGCTCCTCTTCAAAGTTGTCGATCAGGTTGTTGCCCAAGCGGACGACGGCGGCGCGGGTGCGCTCGTCGGTGGCAGAAAGCGCGGCGTCTTCCAGCTTGGCGCGGATGAACAGGTCCTCGGCGGCGTTTTGGTCAAGGCCACGGCAGGCGAGGTAGAACAGCTGCTCGTCGCGGACGTGACCGATGGTGGCGCCGTGGTTGCCGGCAACGTCGTCCTCGTCGCAGAGGATGACGGGGACGGTCTTGTTGTCGACGCCCTTGTTGGCGAGCAGCACGGTTTCGCGCTCGGTGCCGGTTGCACCCTTACAGCCGTGCACGAGGTCGATGGTGCCGCGGTAGACCTTCTTGGACGTGCCGGTCAGCACGCCGTTGGCGTCGATCTCGCACTCGGTCTTGCGACCGCGGTGGCGCAGCTCGTAGTTAAAGTCGCGCACCTGCTCGCGGGCGCCCAGATAGTCAGTATCGATGGTGACCTTGGCGGTATCGCCCAGCAGGTCGCCGGCAAGGCCGGTGGCGCTGGCGCCGGCACCCAGGACGGTGTGCTGCACGTTGACGCGCGCGCCCTCGTCCAGGAACAGGCCGGTGTCGTCGAGCGCGATCCAGCTATCGTCGAGCGTCTGTGTGCAGGTTACGTTGACGGTGGCGTACTCGTGGGCGCACACGCGTAGCACGGAGCCCACGACGCCTTGGCCGGCAACGGGGGAGTCCAGGGCTATGCACAGGTCGAGCGTTGCCTGCGGACGGGCGACGACATCGATGGCGGCGATGGCCGCGGCAGTGTCGACGCCGCTCACACGCACGGTAACCGTGGCGTGCTTGTATGCGGGCACATCGATGACGATGCGCTTGGTAGCGTGCTCGGCTAAGTAGGCGTAGGCAGCCTCGCCCATGCCGGTTTCGAAGGCCTCAGCGGGGGAGAGCTCCTCCTCGAGCTTGATGGCGCCGGCCTGGTAGACGGAGGTTGCGGGCACGTCGAGCTCGGTCTCGGGCGTGATGCGGGCGCGGTCGGCGGCATCGCCGGGGGCGGAGGCGCGGCGCTCGGGGAAGCGCTCGGCCATGGCGTCCATGGCGGCTTCGAACGCGTCTGCCACGCCAGTAAACTGCTCGTCCAAGCCCTCGACCTCAACGGCCTCGGTGGGAGCGGCGGCAAGCTCGTCAGAGAGCTCGAGCTTGGTCTGGTTCATCTTGAGCCAACCCCAAGTGGCAGCCGGCATCGCATTGACCTGCTCAAGGGTGGTAGCAGCGGTGTTCGTGGTCTGTTTCATTATCCGATCGCTCCTTCCATCTCGAGCTTGATCAGGTTGTTCATCTCGACGGCGTACTCCAGCGGCAGCTCCTTGGAGACCGGGTTGGCAAAGCCGTTGACGATCATGGTGCGGGCCTCTTCCTCCGAGATGCCGCGGCTCATCAGGTAGAACACCTTGTCGTCGCCGATGCGGCCGATGGTGGCCTCGTGGCCGATGTCGACGTTTTTGGCGCGGATGTCCATGGCCGGAATGGTGTCGGAGCGGCTCTGGTCGTCGAGCATCAGCGACTGGCAGCTCACGGTTGCCTTGGAGCCCTCGGCCTTGGGCGTGGCCACGATGGAGCTGCGGAACGTCTGGATGCCGCCGCTCTTGGAGATGCCCTTGGTCTCGACGGTTGCCGAGGTATCGGGTGCGTTGAGCACGACCTTGCAGCCGGTGTCGAGGTTCTGACCGGCGCCGGCAAAGGTGATGCCGGTAAAGCTCGAGCGGGCGCGGCGACCATTGAGCACGCTCATGGGGTAGAGGTAGCCCACGTGGCTGC
>CABRWN010000203.1 GCA_902474645.1 uncultured Collinsella sp. | reverse complement strand
GGGAGCCGCTGATCCACTCGATGTCGCCGTCCTCGTCCACGCGCGCACGCTTGGTGTTGAGGTTGTACATGTTCTTGGACCAGTTCTCGATGGTCGAGTAGCGCAGGTGCGCACGCTTGCCCACAAAGAGCTCCACAGCGCCGGCGTGGAGGTTGGCCACGTTGTACTTGGGCGCGGAGCAACCCTCGATAAAGTGCAGGTCGGCATCGTCCTCGACGATGATGAGCGTGTGCTCAAACTGGCCGGCGCCCTTGGCGTTAAGGCGGAAGTAGCTCTGCAGCGGGAAGTCCAACTTGGTGCCCTTGGGAACGTAGACAAACGAGCCGCCCGACCACACGGCGCCGTGCAGGGCCGCAAACTTGTGGTCGGTGGGCGGGATGAGCGTCATGAATTTCTCGTGGATGAGCGGCTCCCACTGCGGATCGTGCAGGGCTTCCTCAATACCGGAGTAGACGATGCCCATCTTGGACGCCGTGTCCTGCATGTTGTGGTAGACGAGCTCGGAGTCGTACTGCGCGCCGACGCCCGCCAGGTAGCTGCGCTCGGCCTCGGGGATGCCCAGGCGCTCAAAGGTGTTCTTGATGTCGTCGGGCACCGACTCCCAGTCGTGCTTTTGGTCGGTGTTGGGCTTGACGTAGGTGACGATGTTGTCCATGTCCAGGCCCTCGATGGAGGGGCCCCACGTCGGGTCGGGAAAACGGTTGAAGATCTCGAGGGATTTTAAGCGCAGGTCGAGCATCCACTGCGGCTCGTCCTTCTTGGCGCTAATCTCGCGCACGATGTCGGGCGTGATGCCGGCGTCGAGGCGCTCGAATCCCTCCTCGCCATAGGTGAAGTCGTAGAGGCTGCGGTCGATGTCCGCGACTTCGGTGCGGTTCTTGGTCATTGCGTCGCCCCTTTACGCCTGCTGCTCGGCAGCGGCGGCCTCGGCCTGGGCGCGCTGCTCGGCGGCCTCGCGCTCGAAGGTCTCAAAGCCGTTCTTGTCGATCCAGGGGATCAGTGAGGCGTCGTCCTCGCGCACGATGTGGCCCTTGACCATAACGTGGACGCGGTCGACATCCAGGTGCTCCAGGATGCGCGTGTTGTGCGTGATGATGAGCATGGAGCCGTCGCAGCTCTTGCGGTAGGCGTCCATGCCATGGCTGACGGTGGACAGGGCATCGACGTCCAGGCCTGAGTCGGTTTCGTCCAGGATGGCGAGCTTGGGCTGCAGCAGCAAAAGCTGGAGCATCTCGACCTTCTTCTTCTCGCCGCCCGAGAAGCCCACGCCCAGCTCACGGTTGAGGTAGGCGGTATCCATGTTGAGCTCGGCCGCGAGCTCCTTGACGCGACGGCGGAACTCCTTGCCCTTCATCTCCAGGCCGGGGCGGCCGGCGATGCTGGCGCGCAAAAAGCTCGACAGCGGCACGCCCGGAATCTCGACCGGGGCCTGGAAGCTCAGGAACAGGCCGGCGCGCGAGCGCTTGTCGGTGGTGAGCTCGGTGATGTCCTGGCCGTCAAAGACGATGTGGCCGTCGTTGACCGTGTAAACGGGGTCGCCCATGACTAGGTGGCCGAGGGTGGACTTGCCGGCGCCGTTGGGTCCCATCAGCACGTGGGTCTCGCCGGCGGCGACGTTGAGGTTGACGTTGTGGAGGATGGTCTTCTCGTCCACGGAGGCGGTCAGACCTTCGATGGAAAGCAGCGGATTTGCGCTCATGCTGTCCCTCTCTGTATATGGTGTACTCATAGGTGTACTAAACCCTAGGAATCTTCTCGGAATAAAGTTACTATGGGTTCGGCGTTAGTCAAGGGAAAACCCGACTAATCCACTCGACTTTTTAGATGTGGGACATAATAATCAGGTTTGTTTGCCCCGCGTGCATAGGATTTGGGACAAATAGGCCTGATTTTGTCCCAGGAACAACGGGAGGGTAGGTATGCTCATTTCTTCCAAGGGCCGCTATGCCCTCCGGTTAATGATCTATATCGCGGCGCTGGGCGACGCCGAGGGCAAGATTGCCTTGCGCGAGGTTGCCGACCGCGAGCATATCTCGCAAAAGTATCTGGAGCAGCTGGTTCGTCCGCTTATGAAGGCGGGCCTGCTTAAGAGCGTGCGCGGCAAGGGCGGCGGCTACATGATGGCCAAGGACCCAGCCGAGGTGCGTGCCGGCGACATCCTGCGTGCCGTTGAGGGCAGCACGGCTCCGGTGGCGTGCGATGGCATCGACAACAGCTGCACCCGTAGCGATTTGTGCTCGACCGTCAAGTTCTGGCGCGGTCTGGATGACGTGATCGAAAAGTACGTCGACGGCGTGACGTTGGCCGACCTGGCCGCCGTTCCCGAGATCAACTTTGACATTAAGCTGTAGGTTGAGTGCAATTCCTTAAGATTTCGCGGAGGGTTGTTGCCGTTTACCGAGGGGTTGTTGTGTAACAACGGGCGAGCTGCAATACTAATTTTTAGAGGCTTCGGTAGTTTGTGTGACAAGGGGCTAGCCTAGGCAGCAACGCTCTTCGC
>CABRWN010000202.1 GCA_902474645.1 uncultured Collinsella sp. | reverse complement strand
GCGAAGAGCGTTGCTGCCTAGGCTAGCCCCTTGTCACACAAACTACCGAAGCCTCTGCTTTTCTCGTCAAATCCAAACTGGCTCGATTTTTGGTCATCGTTCTTAAAGATGCCCATAATGTCTCCTTTCCGTGTGATGCACGTCGCGTTCATTGCTCTCCGTGCGGCGTACGCCAAAAGTGCTGCAACAAGTATCGCCCAAGGGCGCCGATGCATGGGGCGGGAAGGACGAATTGCCGCCCCACATTCCCGAATTGTTACTTTTGTTCCCGCTCCAGTGAGGATTAATCAACAATTGTAGAATATTGCGCCGCTGTATGTAATTGTCTAGGTTTTAGGTTAGATTCTCCTAAGAACAATTGCCCGAAATTGGGGGGTCCCTATGAACGAAACAGTTCCTGAGGCACCGTCGAGTGTCGAATCGATGGCAAAGCAAGGTTGCGAAAAGCTCGGCCTGGACGCGTTCGATGCGTTGGTTCGCCGCGCCCGCACGTGCCGCCGCTTTGACGAGTCCATGCGCGTGCCGCGCGAGTTTTTGCTCGAGCTGGCAGAGCTGGCTCACCTGGCTCCCTGTGGTGCCAATGCTCAGCGTCTTCGTTTTCATGTGGTGAGCGGTTCCGAGGACTGCGCTCGCGTGTTTGACGAGCTTGCATGGGCCGGCGCGCTTAAGGACTGGCCGGGTCCTGCCGAGGGTGAGCGCCCGACCGGCTACATCGCGATTCTTGCCGAGCGCGCCGTTCCGGGCAAGCCCGCCGCTCCTATTACTGAGGTCGACACGGGCATTGCCGCGCAGACGATGATGCTCGCCGTCCGCAGCGCCACGCCCGAGGTGGCAGCCTGCATGTTCAAGGCCTTTACGCCCCACGCGATCGATGCCATGGGGCTCGATAACGACAAGTATGAGCTCAAGCTGATCATGGCGTTTGGCGTTCCGGCCGAAACGCAGGTGATCGATGCGATCGATTCCAACCCCGATGGCTCCATCAATTATTGGCGCGACGAGGCACAGGTGCACCACGTACCCAAGCGTTCGCTCGCCGACGTACTGCTGTAGTTGAGCGTCACCGCGGTGTGATCCGGCGGTAAACCACCACAAAGGTACCTGTCCCCTTTGCGGTGGTGCGAGAGGAGGGCGTGTGGCAGATTTGTATTTGGTGCGGCATGGGCAGACTGAGCTCAACGTGCAGAACATTTTGCAGGGTGGGCACGATTCGCCGCTTACGGCGCGCGGGCGCGAGCAGGCGCTGGCGACGCGCGCGGCGTTTGAGGCGCGTGGCGTGACCTTTGACCGTGTGTATTCCTCCCCGTTGGGCCGGGCGCGGCGTACGGCTGAGCTAATTGCTGGCGAGGGCTGCTCGATAGAGCTGGTCGATGACCTACGCGAGTGGCGTTTGGGCTCGCTGGAGGGCACATCAAATCGCGATATGCCGCCGCAGCCCTGGGGTGATTATCCGGTCGCGTTTGGCGGCGAGTCGGAAGTGCAGCTCCAGTCGCGTATGGTCGCGGTGCTGTCACGCATCATGGCCAGGCCGCAGCACGACTGCGTGCTGGCGGTTTCCCACGGCTCAGCCTGCCAGGAGTTTCTTGAGTATGTGACTGGCAGGGGAGAGCTACCCGACAACGGAGCCGTGCTTCATTTTGGCTATTGCGACGGGGCGTTTTCGCTCCTTGATTGGTAACGAACGAAAGGACCCCTATGAATACAGATCTGTATCTGGTCCGTCATGGACAGACGATATTCAACCTTAAGCGTATCATTCAGGGGTGGAGTGACTCGCCGCTTACGCAGTTGGGTTGCGACCAGGCGGCGCGCGCCGGCATGTTTTTACGTGCGCGCGGCATTGAGCCCGATCATGCCTACACCTCCACGCTTCATCGCACCGAGCAGACCATCGCCAACTTGTGGCCGGGCTTGGCGTACGAGCGCCTGGACGGCCTGCGTGAGTGGTTCTTTGGCGACTTTGAGGCCGAGCGCGTGATGCTCATGCCCGAGCGCCCGTGGCGCGACTTCTATCGCCAGTTTGGCGGCGAGGGCCAGATGCAGGTGCGCGAGCGCGTGGTGGCGACGTTGACCGATCTTATGCGTCGCCCGGACCACGAGTGCGTGCTCGCGGTGAGCCACGGCTCGGCCATCAAGGAGTTCATGGACCACGTGAAGGGTGCGGCGGCTGATGAGCGCGATCGCGTGCCGGGCAACTGCTCGGTGCTGCATTTCGTGTTTGACGACGAGGCCGGTACGTTTGAGCTGGTCGAAGTCTTTACGCAGGAAGATTATGCGCGCGAGCTGGGGCTTGAACCGCTCGTGGCTACTGCGGGTCCGCAGCGCGGATAACGCGAGCGCGGCGGCACGGGTCGCCGGCATAACTTCTCGACGCAAAAGGGGCGGAGATGCATGTACCTGCTGCATCTCCGCCCCCTGTTTGTTGAGCTGCCGATTTTTGTGCCGGGCGGTCTGGTCTCGCTAGAACCGCGCGATCTGGTGGGTGAGCAGGCCCATCGGGACCTGCGGCGCGCCGCC
>CABRWN010000201.1 GCA_902474645.1 uncultured Collinsella sp. | reverse complement strand
TCGCACATGGGGTGTTAGCTCAGTTGGTTAGAGCGCCGGCCTGTCACGTCGGAGGTCGCGGGTTCGAGCCCCGTACTTCCCGCCAACGCAATTAAAGCCACGTCTTCGGACGTGGCTTTTTGCGTTTGATGCACTTTGTTTCGATAGAACGATCGCCCTGGTGCATCTTCGCCCAGAATCCTCGCGCCTTCGGGAACGCAAGTAAAATCCAATAAGTATATCTGTCTGAACAACAGCTTTGTTGCGCAACACCTGTTCAACGAGACAGGGGGTTAGGTTATACTAAATTGCACTGTGCGCCGCATCTGATGCATTTCGCTCCAAGCGCGGCACTCAGTGGATATCCGATTTACCATTTTGATGTCCTGGCGGTCATTTAGCGTCTCGACACAAGCTCGGCCCCGGAGCTCGTTCGAGCTGTTCGTATTCCTTGAAAGGGGAAAAATGGACATATCGAGGAAGACTGATTACGCCCTTCGTATGCTGGCGATGCTTGCCGAGGATCCGGAGTGCTTACTTTCTGTTCGCACCGCTGCCGAAGAGGTCAATGTTCCGTATTCGTTTGCCCGCTCGATTCAGCACGGTTTGGTCCAGGCCGGTATTGTGGAGAGCCTGCGTGGCGTCCACGGTGGCATGCGTCTCAAGGTCAGTCCGGACGACGTCACTATCCGCCAGGTCGTCGAGGCCGTTCAGGGTCCTATGGTTATGAACGATTGCACCGCGCCCGATGGTGACTGTGCGCGCATGGGCGCGTGCTGCTATCATCCCCTGTGGGCCGGAGCCCAGGCGTTGATGCGCGACTACCTCGATTCCGTTTCGCTCGGCGACATCGTCGCTCACCGCCAGTTCCCAGCCGTCGATCCCAAGTTCGCCGACCGCGAAGCGTTTCCCGAGTACGCCACCTGCGAGTGCGCTTACCGGGAGGAATAACGCCGCATAAGGAGCATAGCCATGATTCAGGACCCCTTTCGTTCGATGATTCGTTCGGAAGGGGTCCTGCGTTATCGTGACCTTCCGTGGCGCCGCACACGCGATCCGTACATCATTTGGCTTTCTGAGGTCATGCTGCAGCAAACGCAGGTGCCGCGTGTGGAGGCGCGCATGCCGGTGTGGCTCGATCGTTTTCCGACTGTGCAGGCGCTTGCCCAGGCCGTGCCTTCCGATGTTTTGGACGCTTGGCAGGGCATGGGCTACAACCGACGCGCTCTGGCGCTTCATGGGGCCGCTCAGCGCGTTGTAGAGGACTGGGACGGGGAGTTTCCGCGTGAGACGCGTGACTTGGTCGCTCTGCCTGGTATTGGCCCGGCAACGGCGCAGGGCATCCGTTCGTTTGCGTTTGATCTTCCAGGCGTGTATCTGGAGACCAATGTGCGCACGGTCTTTCTGCATCATTTCTTTCCCGATGTGCCGGCCGTTCCCGATCGCGAGCTGGTGCCGCTGATCCAAGCCGCCTGTCCGGCGGCCTCCGGTGCGGCGGCGGATGAGATTGCGCCCTTTGCCGCGCCTCAAGACGATGCCGACACGCCGCGCGCGTGGTATTACGCGTTGCTGGATTACGGCGCGTATCTTAAAAAGACGCTGCCCAATCCGTCCAGGCGGTCGGCGGGCTATAGTCGTCAGTCCAAGTTTGAGGGCTCGCGTCGCCAAAAGCGCGCGCATATCGTGCGTATGTTGCTGGCAGCGCGCGATGGGCAGCCGGCGGGGATTACGCTTGCTGATGCCGTGGTGGGCGTTAACGAGATGGAAGCGGCAGGCGGGCGCGGGCCGGTCGAGTGCGACTTGATCGCGGGTATTCTAGCTGACCTGGAGCGCGAGGGCTTTTGCCGAGCCGAGGACGATCGTTGGTTGAGTGTGTAGCCCGCTCAAATCTGAAGAACGGGATTGTAAGGTTTAAATTCGCGGCTTGAGGGCATCCTAAAGACAAGGCCGCTTGAAGCCTACGGGCGGCATGCGTTGAAGGGAAGTACACCTATGGATTTTGAGAACTCCCAAACCAAGAAGAACCTCGAGACCGCTTTTGCCGGTGAGTCCCAGGCACACACCAAGTATCGCTACTACGCATCTAAGGCCAAGAAGGACGGCTACGTTCAGATCTCGAATATCTTTGCCGAGACCGCAGGCAACGAGTCCGAGCACGCCAAACTGTGGTTTAAGTATCTGCACGATGGCGCCGTCCCCGATACCCTGGACAATCTGCGCGATGCCGCCGCAGGAGAGAACTACGAGTGGACCACGATGTACGACGAGTTTGCCAACACCGCCGAGGAGGAGGGCTTTGCCGAGATCGCCGAGAAGTTCCGTGGTGTCGGCGCTGTCGAGAAGGCTCACGAGGAGCGCTACAACAAGCTTGTCGAGCGCATCGAGTCGGGCGAGGTGTTTGAGCGTGAGGGCGTGAAGGTGTGGAAGTGCCTGAACTGCGGGCACCTGCACGTTGGTGCCGAGGCGCCTGAGGTGTGCCCGGTGTGTAACCACCCCAAGGCGTACTTTGAGGAGCAGGTGGTGAACTACTAGCGCTTGGCGCTAGCGTGAGCTGGGCCGGGAGGGCCGGACTACCTTCCCTCCTCGCTCACGGCTTCGCAGGGTCGCGTTGAGGGAAGGTAGT
>CABRWN010000200.1 GCA_902474645.1 uncultured Collinsella sp. | reverse complement strand
GGCTTCCAGTTGGGATCCTTGATGATCTTGCGGGCGTCTTTCATGCCACGGCGCAGCGCCGGAATACCGGTCTTAAAGCACTTATCGACCGCAGCCAGGCGAATGAATTCCTTGCAGAAGGTCGCGGCATTGCCCAGGCGGAACAGCATGGGGTGGTAGTCACCGTAGATCTGCATATAGCGAGCGAGGAAGCCTCGGTTGCGCATGATGTAGTAGCGGTTGGTGTCGCTCGTAGAGTTGAGCTGGCGCTTGCCGGCGATATCCCAGTTAGAGACAGCGCGGGCACGCTTGAGCACCACGTCGGCAACAACGGCGGCGGGGAAGTGCTGGCTGGCTACGTAGCCGTAGCAGGCATCGTCGCCGTAGATAAAGAAGCGCGCATCGGGCAGGCCAATCTTGTTGACCACGCGGCGCGAGAACATGCCGCCCTCAAAGCACAGTTGGTTCATGGTGCGGTAGCCCTCGGGACCCAGATCCCACTTAGCGATGGGGTTAGGGATGCCGAGTGAAAGGATGAGCTGGTACTGCCAAAAGAAGGCGCCGCCGTCAAAGTCCAGGCGCGAACCCTGGATGACATCGTAGCGGTCGGTCCACTTGGCCAAGCGCTCGATGCCTTCGGGGATGACGAGCACGTCGTCGTCCATCACCCAGAACCACTGGGCGCCCAGGTCGTAGGCGCATTTGGTGCCGGCGGAGAAGCCACCTGCACCGCCGCCGTTTTCGAGCTGTGGGGCGTAGATGACGCGGTCGGTGCCGCCCTGCGCGTCAGGTTGCTCGGTGTCGATGCCCCACAGGTTGGCCAGGCGCTCGTTGAATGCGGTGCACATGGCCTCGGTCTCGCGTGAATTCTCGTTATCGACAATCACGATGCGCCAGGGCGCTGCCGTAAGCTCGGTCATGGAGTCGAACAAGTTGGCCAGGAGTTCCTGGCGCTTGTACGTAACGACGACGATGGCGAGCTTATCGATGGGAGCGGGAAGGGTTGAAGGCATGGGGCAATATATCCTTTCACGCGCGGCGGGCGAGTGCAGCGCGGAAGCTATCGAATACGTCCTTGGGACTGTCCTATTGTAAAGGCTCGGCGCACCTTGGCGGCAAGCTTTGAATAAAACGCAGGAACCTGCCACGGCTGTAGCGGCTTTAGCGTCTGACGGCAGCGTGTCTATTGCCGCCTGAGCTTGCGAGCGATAAGGCTTCTAGCTGCGTCGATGATGAGGAGCGCTAAGGCAGAGACGATGCTAATGACGGTACCCGTGACGATACATATAGCTGCCGGGCTGTTTTGGCTGACCAGTATGTTTGCGAGCGACGTATTGAAGACGGGACGCCACAGGCTACTGGTGAGCGACTGCATCACATAGAAACCGAGCGTGGCGGTCGATAAGGTGACGATGACACCCGCAGTCCGCGGATTGCCTGGGGCACTGCGTCGGGTTGCCGCAAAGAGCAGGGAGGCGGCAGCGAGGGCAAACGAGATCAGCGAGGTCGATTTGTAGGAGAGGACTGCCATCGCCGTGAGGTTGCCGGTGTAGGAGAGTGCTCCTTCCAGGATGGTGGCGAGCACCAAAACCGCTGCGAGCGACCGCATGCCCAAGGCGCCCGCCCTGTCCGAATCCATGACATCGGTTACGTCGCGGAGCAGCCCGCCGATCAAAAACGCGATTACGTACGTGGCAGCGCTCATGAGCTTCTGCAGCCAAGAAAACTCACCGCCGCTTGTCGCACTCATGGCGGCTAAATACCCGTTAACAACAAATGCGAGGATGCCAACGGCGATGACCGTCGTCGTGTAGGTTTTCTGGGGGAGTCGACTCTTAGCCAGTCCAAACCATGGCGCCATGAAGACCGTGGCGGCATAGACCCAGATAAACTCAAGGCCTAGCGTGTACCAGTAGTGCGTGTTGAGGGTAACATCGGGAATGGGGGAGACGACCGTGGACCATGCGAGCGCCACGAGGCAATAAAACGCAGTGGGCATAACGACCTTGCCCAGGCGCTGCGCCGTCCGTTGCATTTGCGATTTCCACGTTGCTCCACCGTCCCAAGCACGCGCGGCCGAAGCGATGAGAAAATAGCCCGAGATCATAAAGAAGACCTCGTTGGCCCAGCAGCCAAGCAAGTTAATAAAGCCGAGCACGCCGGAATAGGGGAACATCGCAAGTGGGACATATTCCACGGCGCCGACACAGGCTGCCTGGAAGGCCCACTGAAAGGTGTGAAATATGGCGATTCCGGCGACCGCGACCAAGCGCAAGGCTTCGATGGGTATGTTGCGTGCGGCTTTGGGCTGCATGACGTCCTTTCGTATCGGTTTGCCTCTGCGAGCTCCATAGATTATATAAACGCCCGCTGGCGCGCTGGCCCTTTGATACCATGAAACGACAGGTATTTCCTAAGGAGCACATTTGTCTACTAACGCCTCTGGCAGCCCTGTTCTGTCGCTGCTTATTCCAATTTACAATGTTCAGCGCTACCTGCGCGAGTGCCTCGATTCTGCCCTGGCGCAGACGCTCAAGGATATTGAGATTATCTGCATTAACGACGGGTCGACCGACAACTCGCCGGCGATTATCCGCGAGTATATGGAGCGCGATGGGCGCGTCAAGATGATCGACAAGGCCAACAGCGGCTACGGCGACTCGATGAA
>CABRWN010000199.1 GCA_902474645.1 uncultured Collinsella sp. | reverse complement strand
AGTTCCGCACGCAAAGAAGGCCACTTAATGTGGCCTTCGTCTTGCGCAGGACTGTTTGAAATTTTGAGGAAGCACCCGCCCTGCCGGAGCCCCTCGGTTCCCGCTTACGAGAGCGACGTTCTCAGCAACTCGTTGAAGAGCTTCGGGTTGCCCTTGCCGCGGCTCGCCTTCATGCACTGGCCCACCAAAAAGCCGATGACCTTCTGGTTGCCGTCACGATACTGCTGCGCCTGATCGGCACAGTTAGCCAGCACCTCGTCCACGATCGGCTGCAACGCGCCGGCATCGCTCACCTGACGCATACCGCGCTCGTCGACGATCTTGTTGGGGTCGTCGCCGGTCTGGGCCATGACCTCAAAGACCTCGTGCGCCTGGTTGGAGCTGATGGCATCGGTCGCGAGCAACTTGGCAAGAGCTGCCACCTGAGCCGGCGCGATGCCGGACTCGGCGAGCGACACGCCTGCGCCCTTAAGGTAGGCGATCATCTCGTTCACCAGCAAGTTTGCAACCGTCTGGGCCTCTTTGCCAGCCATACCGGCAGCGGCGGCCTCAAAGAACTCGGCAAACTCCGGGTCGCCGGCGATCTGCTCGGCATCGGCCGCCTTAATGCCAAAGTCGGCCTCAAAACGGGCACGCTTGGCATCGGGCAGCTCGGGAATCTCGCCGCGGCAGCGGTCGATAAACTCGTCGTCCAGATCGAAGGGCGCCAGGTCGGGATCGGGGAACAGACGATAGTCGTCGGCCGTCTCCTTCACACGCATGACCACGGTGCGCTTGCGGCTGGGCTCCCAGTGACGGGTCTCCTGGTAGATGATGCCGCCCTCCTCGAGCACCTCGGCCTGGCGGCAGATCTCGTAGGCAAGGCCGTCATGCAGGCTCTTAAACGAGTTGAGGTTCTTGAGCTCCGTCTTGGTGCCCAGCTTGGTCTCACCGCGGCGGCGCAGCGACACGTTGCCGTCGCAGCGCATGGAGCCTTTCTCCATGGAGCAGTCCGAAATGCCCAGCGTCACAAAGATGCGACGGAGCTTCTCCATAAACAGGCGCGCTTCCTCGGGCGTACGCAAGTCGGGCTCAGTCACGAGTTCAATCAAAGGCGTGCCGCAGCGGTTGTAGTCGACGAGCGACTCGGCCGCGGCGGTAATGCGGCCTTCGGCGCCGCCCACGTGCACCATCTTGGCGGCATCCTCCTCCATGTGGATGCGCAGGATGCGGATGGGCACCGTGTAGGAGCCGTCCTCGCGGCGCTCGGGCATCTGCAAGTTGGACGCATCGTAGCTGGCCAGGTGGCCGGCGCGCTGATTGCCCTCGCGCATGGTCGACGTCATGGACGTGGACAGGCCCTCGGCGTTGGCAGAGGCGCTCGCCAGGCTCTGGGCCTCGGCCTCGCCAAACGCGCAGTCGGGGCGCTCGGCGGCACCGCGACCGGTCACGTCCAGATCCAGGTGGCCGTACATGGCAAAGGCGACCGGACCCTGCGTGGTCTGGAAGTTCTTGGCCATATCGGGATAGAAGTAGTGCTTGCGGTAGAACATCGAGTGGCGCTGGATCTCGCAGTTGGTGGCGAGACCGGCCTTGACGATGCTCTCGATGGCGCGCTTGTTGGGCACCGGCAGGGCGCCGGGCAGGCCCAGGCACACCGGGCACACGTTGGCGTTGGGCTCGTCATCGTGGCTGAGCTTGCAGTTGCAGAACATCTTGGTATCGAGTGCGGTGAGCTCGGTATGGATCTCCAGGCCGATCACGGCCTCCCAATCCTGCAGGACCTCGGAAAGCTCCTTCATTACAGCTCGCCTCCCTTCCCGGCAAAATCGGGCGCGACGGAAAGCGCGGGCGCACCCGTAGCGGCATCGGCAAAGCCGCGCTCCAGGGCGCGGGCAAACGTGAGCAGCTGACGGTCCTTAAAGGCCGGACCAACCAGCTGGGCAGAAACGGGCAGCTGAGTATCCTCGCCCAGGCCCAACGGCACCGAGATACCACCGTTGCCGCAGATGTTGAGCGAAATGGTGTACAGGTCGGAGAGGTACATCTGCGTGGGGTCGCTGATTTCGCCAAACTTAAAGGCCGTGCGCGGCGAGGCGGGCATGAGGATGGTGTCTACCTTGGCATACGCGGCGTCGTAGTCCTGCGTGATGAGCGTGCGGGCCTTTTGCGCGGCGTAGTAGTACTTGTCGTACACGCCCGAGCTCAGCAGGTAGGCGCCGAGCATCTGGCGGCGCTTGGCCTCGGCGCCAAAGCCGTGGGCGCGCGACAGCGAGCTCTGGTCGGACAGGTTGGCGCAGCCCTCCTCCTGATAGCCGTAGCGAATGCCATCGAAGCGGGCCAGGTTGGAGAACGCCTCGGCCGGGCCGATGACGTAGTAGGCGGCGATGGCGGCGTCCAGGTGCGGCAGGTCGACCTCGACCAGCTCGGCGCCCTGGTTCTGCAGCTCCTGGGCGGCGCGCTGAACAGCGGCCTTGACCTCGGGCGTCAGGCCCTCGGCCTCCATAAACGCGGGGATGATGCCCACACGCTTGCCCTCGATGCTGTCGTTGAGGTGCTCGGTAAAGTCGACGGCACAGCCCTGGCTGGTGCAGTCGTACGGATCGTGGCCCGCGCCGGTAAGCGCGTTCATGGCCAGCGCGACATCCTCGACCGTGCGGCCAAAGGGCCCCACCTGGTCGAGCGACGAG
>CABRWN010000198.1 GCA_902474645.1 uncultured Collinsella sp. | reverse complement strand
TCCAAGAATTGATATATCGATTGACGAGCTGCCAGAAGTTTCGAGCCTTCTTGATGGCTGCGGGTGTATGCGTTAACTTTGAATCGGTGGGCCTTAATGCCGAGGAGCATCAGCGTTTTATCGATGCTGGCGGAATAGACTGGTTAACAAGCCCCGTGCCGAAAAGACTGGTTTTATGTGTGGTCGCGCCAGCTGCGGACGCGCTGCTTCATGCCCTCTATGTCGAGCACGCCTTCGGCAAAGCCCTTGCGCACGAGCTCTTCGGGAACAAACTCGTCGTAGCGGTCAAAATAAGGCACCTCGCCGGGATAGACGAGCTCGATGGGATCGAAGTCCTTCTCGGCCTCGGCGGCGAGCACCTCAAAGAACGTCTCCTCGTCGGCCTTCATCTTAAACTGCATAAAGTACGGGCGCGATGGGTCGAGTCCGCGAAGGCCCAGCTCCGCGGCACATTTAATCTTAAGCATGCGCTCGAGCGCCAAAAAGGCGTAGCTGCCCAGCCAAGGGAAGAGCACCCAGGTATCGCCGCCCAGGTTGATAAGCGGTTTAGTTCCCGCGCCCGAAATCTCGGCGGTATGACGAGCCTGCGCCAAGCGGGCCCGTGCGTTACCCATAAGGTACGGATACGCGGCGTGCTCGTTGAGCGCCTTGCGCATGCGCTCGAGTACGTGTGTATTGATGTCGCCGGGGCAGTCGCCAAAGTAGGCCGGCACCCGGCCCTTGACCTGCGTGGCAAAGACGGTATGACGCTTCCAGTCCACTTCCTCGACAATCCAGCAGTGTCCGGCGATGGCGATGCGCTCACCGGGCGGTGGCGGATTGACGATCGTGCCCAACTCGGCCGACTCGCTGCGAACGGTGAACTCCTCGTTTTCCTGGAATACGGCGTAGAACTTAAAGTTGTTAATGATGCGCTCGCCCGCGAGACCCACGATGAGCCCACCGCCCTCGGTGACCTGGATATGATCAATCTTAATGAGGTGGCGCAGCAGCACACGATAGTCATCGGCCGAGATGCGATGGAAATAGCTGAGTGTGAGCACGCGCTGGGCAAGCTCTGCCGGCGTGAGCTCTCCGGTGCTGGCAAGTGTCGACATAGTCTGGTGGTAGAGCAGGCTGTAGGGGAGTCGATCGAGCTCGGGCGGCTCGACCCACTTTTCCTCGCGATAGAGTTGTACGAGCGCGATGCCCTGCAGGAGCTTCCACGGAATGGTCTCGGGCATCATCGTGCGCGGCTCGGGCTCTTCCTCGCGCATGACAAACCACATCTCGGGCGGAAGATCGCGGCGTCCCGTGCGGCCCATTCGCTGCAAAAAGGAGCTGACGGTAAATGGCGCATCGATCTGAAACGCACGCTCCAGGCGGCCGATATCGATACCGAGCTCCAGCGTAGAGGTGGTGACGGTCGTTTGTGCCTGTTCCTCGTCGCGCATGAGCTCTTCTGCCGTCTCGCGCAGCGATGCCGAAAGATTGCCGTGGTGGATGAGAAAGCGGTCGGGCTCGTGTCGGCTCTCGCAGTAGCTACGCAGCATGGAGCATACGGCCTCTGCCTCCTCGCGCGAGTTGGCAAAGACCAGGCACTTGCGGTCGCGGGTGTGTTCGAAGATATAGCCCATGCCGGGGTCGGCGTTGTCTGGTGCTGTGTCGGTGGGGTCGAGTATTGCCTGTTCGGGTGCTTGGGGGATATCGACTTCGCCCTCGGGGGCCGAGGAAGTTTGGCGGTCCTTGGGAGCGGCCTTGCCCCGTGCCCGCTCACGACGTTGACGGCGCTCCTCTTGTGTGAGTTGTCCGCTGTGGCGCATGTCTTGGGTGTCGGCCGGCAGTGCCGCGGATGCCGCCGCCTCGATGCGCTCGCACGCAAGCACTTCGGCCTCTTGAGGACCTGTGCCCACGAATCCCCGCTGCTGTGCCTGGGGGCCCGAGTTGTAGAAGTGCTCCATGGAGATGCGCCACACGCGGCGCGGTTCTTCAAAGCGGGGGATAACGCAGTCGCGCCCCGTTCCCTGTGAGAGAAAAGTGCCCGTGCGCTCGGGGTCGCCGATGGTAGCCGAAAGGCCAATGCGGCGAGGCCGCACGCCGGCCATGCGCGAGAGTCGCTCGATAAGGCAGAGCGTTTGCCCGCCACGGTCGCCGCGCATGAGCGAGTGGACCTCATCGATGACCACATAGCGCAGGTCGCAAAACATGCGCGGGATCGCCATGTGCTTATGGATTAAGAGCGCTTCGAGTGACTCGGGCGTAATCTGCAAGATGCCGCTCGGTTTTTTGATGAGCTTAGCCTTGTGCGACTGCGAGACATCGCCATGCCAGTGCCAGACAGGGATATCGGCCTCTTCGCAGAGGTCGTTGAGGCGGACGAACTGATCATTGATGAGCGCTTTGAGGGGGGCGATGTAGAGGGCGCCCACGCTTGCGGGCGGGTTCTCCCAAAACTCGGTCAGGATGGGAAAGAAGGCTGCCTCGGTTTTGCCGGAAGCCGTGGATGCCGTCAGGAGCACATTATCTTGCGTGTTAAAGATGGCATCAGCTGCTGCAACCTGGATAGAGCGCAGGCTCTCCCAATCGTGGGAATAGATGAAGTCTTGGATAAACGGGGCGTAGCGGTCAAAGGCGTTCACGGGGCCTCCTCTCAAAAACGAACCTCTCAACGCGGCGGGCAGTGGCTTGCTGCATTACTGCTTCAACGTTTGCCCAGATAGAACCTGCCAAAATAAACCTGTCCCTTTTTGGCAGGTT
>CABRWN010000197.1 GCA_902474645.1 uncultured Collinsella sp. | reverse complement strand
CCCTGCCGATGCACCCGCCCAGGATGCTACGACTTCCGAGGCCGCTCCCGCCGATGTCGAGCCCGCCGACGTCCGTCCTGGTCGCAGCCATCGTACTGCTGCTAAGCGCACGTCCAAGGCCAAGGCTGCCAAGAAGGGTGCGTCCGAGGATTCCGCCGAGACGACCGCCGATGCATCGACTGATGCCGCCGAGCCCCAAGACGTCGAACAGTCTGCGTCCGAGAAGCCCAAGCGCGGTCGCAAGAAGTCCGCTAAGGCCAAGGCCGCCGAGCAGCATGCCGAGGCCGAGCCGCAGGGCGATTCCAATGCCGAGGCCAGCGATGATGCTTCGGCTAACGAAGACGCCTCCGCAACCGATGGCGCCGCCCCCGTCGAGACCGAAGAGAGCGCTCGCCCCAACCGCCGTCAGCACAAGCGCAACGACGAGCGTAATGACCGCAACGACCGCAAGGACGAGCGCAACAACGACCGTCGCAACCGTCAGCGCGACCGCAAGCAGCGCAATAAGGAGCGCAATGCCGCTCCGACTGAGCCCACGCTTTCGCGCGAGGAGCTCGCGGCCATGAAGGTCGCCGAGCTGCGCGAGAAGGCCAAGGAGTTCGAGATTGAGACGACCGGCAAGAAGAAGGCCGAACTCGTCGAAGAGATCTACACCACCGCTGCGAAGGCCGAGGGCTTCCGCGACATCAAGGGCATTCTGCAGATTCGCCCGGACAGCTCCGGCATCATCCACGCCCATGGCTACATGAAGTCCAACGACGACGCCTTCGTCCCCGCCTACCTCATTCGCTCCGCGCGTCTGCGCACGGGCGACGTCATCGAGGGCTCGCTTCGTCCTTCGCGCGGCGGCGACAAGCGCGCCGGCCTCGCCAAAATCACGACCGTCAACGGTCTGGATCCCGAGCAGATTCGCAACCGCCCCAAGTTCGGCGACCTCACCCCGGTCTATCCTAACGAGCCGCTGCGCATGGAGCACGGCAAGGACTCCATTACCGGTCGCGCCATCGACATCGTGTCGCCGATCGGCAAGGGTCAGCGTGGCCTGATCGTGTCCCCGCCCAAGGCCGGCAAGACCACGATCCTCAAGAAGATTTGCCAGTCTATCTCGATTAACAATCCCGAGGTGCACCTCATCTGCCTGCTCGTCGACGAGCGCCCCGAGGAGGTCACCGATATGCAGCGTTCCATCAAGGGCGAGGTTGTGGCGTCGACCTTCGATATGCCCGCCGACAACCACACTCGCGTGGCAGAGCTCGTCATCGAGCGCGCCAAGCGCATCGTGGAGCTGGGCGGCGATGTCGTGGTGGTGCTCGACTCCATTACACGTCTTGCCCGCGCCTACAACTTGGCGGCGCCCGCCTCAGGTCGCATCCTTTCGGGTGGCGTCGATTCGGCGGCACTGTATCCGCCCAAGCGCTTCCTGGGCGCAGCCCGCAATATCGAGAATGGTGGCTCGCTCACCATCCTGGCCTCTGCCCTCATCGACACTGGTTCCAAGATGGACGAGGTCATCTTTGAGGAGTTCAAGGGCACCGGCAACATGGAGCTTAAGCTCGACCGCGAACTGGCCGACCGCCGCATCTTCCCGGCTATCGACCCCGTTGCCTCCGGTACGCGTAACGAGGACCTGTTGGTTGACGAGCAGATGCGTCCGTTTGTCTTTGGCCTGCGTCGCATTCTTGCCGGCATGAACAACACCGAGCGCGCAGCCGCATCGTTTATCAAGGGTCTTAAGGGCACCAACACCAACCAGGAGTTCCTGGTGCGTTCGGCCAAAAAGCACAGCGACTACGAGCAGACGTTCTAGGTTGTCATCCACACGCAGCGATAGTCATCAATGCGATAGAGGGTCGGGGCTTTGAGCCTCGGCCCTTTTCCATATCGCCGCTCCGCGCTTATTATTGACCATAAGACTGGCAAGCAGCAGGTTTCCCGTTTCAATCCGACATCGTCGCTTGCAATCGACAGGGCGGTTTCGCATAATAGCTTTTAAGCTTCGCGACGGAAAACGCAGATGAAACGAACCATATACCGTTGCTTTGGGGCACAGCCCCGCTTCATCTTCTCTCGCGCAGCCAACTAAATGATGCGATTTGGGTGCTGGAAGATGGGGAGAGCTCATGGCTTCTTCTGATGCAACACAACGAGCAGTCCTTGCCGGACTTTCGTGCGGGATCGGCCTTGCCGCTCCCGTGGTTATGTATGCCGCGACGCTGCCGTTTTCGTCGGTGAACGAGACGGTCGTGGCGGGTGCGGTTCCCTTCGCCGTGGGCGCGGTGGCGGGCGTGGGCATCTATGCCGCATCGCTGGGTATTTCCGAGTATCGTGCGCAGCGTGAAGAGCGTCTGTTCCAGCCCGATGCCATGGGCGGTGCCGCCAATCTCAATCAGCATCAAAGCGAGTTCAAGACCGCCTCGATTCCAGTTCAGCAGCAGGATGCGACTCCTTACGCTGCGGCTTCTGCTTCTCAGACTCAGTCGGAGCAGTCTACCTCGGCATTCCTTTCCGGCCTGACCGGTGCGTTCCAGCGCCGTCATGCCGATGATGGTGTCCCTACCATCGCTAGAGCCGCAGATGCTATGGACGAGGCCGAGGCTTGGTCCATGATCGACAGTATGCTCGACGACGATTCGCCGGTGAGCTGCGACCCTGCACACTCGCGCGACGTCTATCAAGTCGCCATCGACGAGCTCACCAACGGCGGTCAGACCGGCTCCTTCAATCGCGACGACATCGCCGCCGCGGCACGCGCTGTGTCTGG
>CABRWN010000196.1 GCA_902474645.1 uncultured Collinsella sp. | reverse complement strand
CGCCAGCGTGTCGCCGCCGACGCTTTGCAGCAACTCAGCCACGTTTGCATCGGGATTCTGGCACAGGATATCGAGCAGCTCGATAAAGTCGCGGATGACCTCACGCGGCGTCAGATGCGTATCGGCTCCCACGCGGCCAAACTCAATCTTGAGGAAGTCCACCAAGTCGTTCTCGGTAAGCGTGGGCGTCCAGCCAAAGTAGCCGGCATGGATCTGCATGAGTTTTTCGATCAGCACCAGCAACTCCTCATAGGTGAGTGGCTGCAGGCGGATGATGGGCGCGAGCATGTCCTTAAGGTCCTCGCGTGCAAAGCGACCCTGAGCGAGCCGGCTGCGCAGAGCCTCGTAGGAGAATACGCCGCGACGGCGGTCCTCGATGGAGGTCGGCGTGCCGCCCATGATCATGCCCAAGTACTGCGCCTTGCCCTGGAGCGTGTCGTTGTACATGGTGAGGATTTTCTCGTAGTTGTACTGGCGCGTGATGGCGTTGGGAATCTTGTACAGATTCACGAGTTCGTCGATGAGCACCAGCATGCCCTTGTAGCCGCTGCAGACCAAAAAGCGCGCAATGAGCTTAACGTAGTCGTACCAGTCGTCATCGCTGATGATGGTCGAGGAGCCCAACTCGGCGCGTGCCTCACTCTTGGTGCGGTACTCGCCGCGAATCCATTTGGTCACGCGACTCATAGCTTCTTCGTCGCCCTCCGAGACAGCCGTGCGATAACGGCGGAGCATGCGGGCGAAGTCGAAGCCGTGGACCATCTCCTCGAGCGGGGCCAGTTGGGCATTAACGACCGACTCGTCGACGTCGGCAAACGAGGCGACCCAGCGATCCAAAATAAGGTTGAGCGCACCGCCCTCGGGGCGCGTCTTGGTCGATATATTGCGGATGAGCTCGCGGTAGGTGGCGAGGCCCTGTCCCTGACCGCCCTGCAGACGGCGCTCGGGCGACAGGTCGGCATCGGCGACCACAAAGCCCTCGCCCATGGCATGCGTTCGGATGGTCTGAAGCAAGAAGCTCTTGCCGGCGCCGTAGCGACCGACTAAAAAACGGAAGCTTGCGCCGCCATCGGCGATGAGACTCAAATCGGTGAGCAGGGCGCGAATCTCGACCTCGCGTCCCACAGTGATATAGGGAAGGCCGATGCGCGGGACCACGCCGCCCTTGAGCGAGTTAAGGATAACGGCGGCGACGCGTTTGGGTACACGGGGCGCTGCGGATGCGGTATCACTCATGGTCTAGGTATCCTCTCACGTCTGCTTTGTAGTCCTCGATAATCTGCGGCCCTGCCGCGCTAAATTCAATTACGGTGTCACCCACCAGGTCAAAGAGCGCCTCGTTGATGCTGTCGACGAGCATGTCCTCGCTCTGCCCCGATTGCACTACCGCCGATTCCGCCTGTACTGCGTTGTGCTCGAGCAGCGCGCGGAGATAGGCGTCTGCGGCAGGCGTGAGTTCGTTCGTGGCGTCAGCGGGCGCAACAGCTGCGAACGCGGGCGTCGGCGCGAGAAGCGGTGCCACGACACCAAACTGTTCGGTGGATATGGTTGGCTCGTCGGTCTCGTCCTGCCGAATGGGTGCCGCGACCGCCTCGACAATCGCGTCGGCTACGGGCTCGGCTTCCGGTTGCCCTGAGTCCGCTGCCTCGACTTCCACAGGCGCGCTGTCCTCGCGCTCTTCGTCGATTAAAAGCGCTTCGCGCGTTTGCGCAGCGGCGCTCCGAATGTGCCCCAGCTGACTCAGATCGATATCGATCTTGACGGGCTGGTGTGCGGCATCCCATGAAAGCCATGCCACAATCTCGTCATCGATAATCTTGGCCAGATATTTGGGGACCTTTTCTTCCTTAAGGGGATGGGCGGGGTCCAGCGCCAGGCGCAGGCGTTGGTCGCAGGCGCGCATCATTTCACCGAGCTTGCTGCTCTTTTGCCTACTACCGTGGATACGCATACATTCCCAAAAGCCGTTTTGGCAACGGTAGATATGGATGGGATCCAGGCGGTATTCGCAGTCCTCGTGGCGCTCGGGCGCAAAGAATACGGCCGAGGCAAACATGGTGTAGGGCATGGCCGTCTCCTCCCCAAATAAGCTCGCCACGATGCCGGTCTTTCGGTGCGTGTCATAGTAGCGCGCCATACGGACATACACGGCGCACGCCACGTGGCGCAGATCGCGGTGGGGGCTGCGGTCGAGCCGCGAGTTACTTAGGTTGTACGTGGAGAGGGCGTTGATGGCGGCCATGAGTCGCTCCTCGCGCACCTCATCGGGCGGAAGGGGGAGCGTGGGTTCGGAGGTTTTGCGACGCTTAGGGGTCTGGCCGGACGGTGCCGGTGCTGGTACAAGGTCTCGTGCCGCGCGCCGCAGCTCGATAAGGGCGTTATCGAACATGACGGTTTTAGAGTCACGAAGCAGCTTGGGGTGGAGCCCGTGGAACACGGCGTAATCCTGCAGCCACACGCGTGCAAATCGGTCGAGGCCGGGCTCGAAGGCGCGATAGACATCCCAAAAAGCCTTGATCTTGTTAAAACCATCGAGCGGGTCATCTACGCCAATGCCGCAAATCAGCTCATAGAGATACAGAAAGGCAAAGGACGTAGACGTTTCCTCGACGGTTCCGCGGCGCACTTGGGCACGCCAGGTAAAGTAGCCGCGCAACTGCCGGTCGCTCATGGCGTTGTAGGTGGGAAAGTACGACTTAAAGGTGCCGTTGTAGGGACAGTCGTCCTCAAAGTCGGCCATCAGCAGGCCCTGGCGGTAGAAAAGCTCGGCTTCCGAAAGCCAGC
>CABRWN010000195.1 GCA_902474645.1 uncultured Collinsella sp. | reverse complement strand
GTGGCCACCATGGTCGTGGGCATCATCGGCGCGTTCTTCGGCGTGCTGGCGTAAGTTCCTGCGTTTTATCTTGCCCCCAAGGGAAACGGCGACCCGTTGCGGTCGCCGTTTTTTATTACCGAAAGCTAGCTGGAGGTGCTTCGTGATTCGATCTGACAATCCACCCGATAATGGCGTGAGCGGGGCGATGTATCTATTTGGCACGGCGCTCTTGTGGAGTTTTATCGGCATCCTCGTTCGCGCCAATTCGCAGTCAGCTCTTTTGATCGGTGCCGTAACGGCAATATTTATGGCGCTCTTTATCCTGCTCGTCGGCAGGCCCGTCCTCCGCGTCAGCCGTCTTATTGTCCTTGTGGCCGTCTGCAACTTCGTGACGGGCACCACGTTTAACTTTGCCAACCAGCTCACGACGGTCGGCAACGCGATCGTCCTGCAGTACACCTCGATGATTTTCGTTATCGTGTATCAATCGCTCGCAACTCGCACGTTGCCCTCGCCTGCGAAGATTGCCTCCGTGGTGGTTGCTTTTACGGGTATGGGACTTTTCTTTTTAGGCGATTTGAGCGCCGAGGGCATGCTCGGCAACCTGCTTGCCGTCATTTCGGGAGCCACCTTTGGGCTGTGTTTCTTTTTGAACTCTCGCCCCGATGCGTCGCCCATGGTGTCCTCGCTCATCTCCTGCGGTATCTCGATGCTGCCGATCGTCTATTTTGCCGGCGCCCTAGACTCCGTAAGACCATTTGAGTGGGGGCTCATGCTGGTGCATGGCCTTTTTTGCAGTGGCCTTGCGAGCGTGCTGTATGCCAAGGGAATCGCGCGCACCAATGCGTTTGCGGCCAACTTGGTCTGTATGAGCGAGGTTGTGCTCGCTCCCTGCTGGTCGGCGCTCCTCTTTGGCGAGGTCTTTCACTGGAACGAGTTTTTGGGCGCGGCGATTATCGTTTTGGTGATTGTAGGCAACTTGGCATGCGATGCCTTTGGCGATGGCTTTTTGGTGGCGCTTGTCCGCCATCGAAACAAGGAACGTGCCTGATGGGATGCGTCTGCCGTTTACGGTAAAAAACACCCCGCTGAGCGAGTGGTATTAAATAGTAAAAACCTGCATACCTATAATTGGTATCAAATCATTTGTGCCTGGCATGGGTGTTCGCAGCACACCAGGTACGCTTCGAGCCGTGTAATCGAACTCCCGGAATTGATATCAACAACGCGCGCGACGGGAGGGATGACGGTTCGAGATTCCTTATTGGGAGGAATTATGCTTGTCCAAGCAATCCTCGTCGGCTTAGTCGGAGCGTTTGGATGCCTCGACTACCAGCTCGGCACCCTCTACGCGTTCCGCCCCATCGTCCTGTGCCCGCTCGTGGGCCTGGTGCTGGGGGACCTGCAGACCGGCCTTGCCGTCGGCGCCAGCCTGGAGTTGCTGTTCATGGGCTCGATCTCCATCGGCGCCTACGTGCCGCCTAACGAAACCGTCGGCGGCGTGCTCGCCTGCGCGTTTGCCATTCAGCTCGGTCAGGGTACCGAGACGGCCATCGCGCTCGCCATGCCTATCGCCGTCCTTTCGCTGACGATCGGCAACATTACGGATGCTGGATTCTCGATCATTGTTGACATTGCTGACAAGTGCGCTGCCAAGGGCAACCTCAAGGGTATCTACGCGGCACATTGGAGCATGGGCCTCTTTGGCTGCCTTGAGTACTTCCTGCTGTGCGGCGGCGCATTCTACCTGGGCTCCGACGCCATCCAGGGCCTGCTCGACTTCATCCCGACCTTTGTGATCGACGGCTTTGGCGTTGCCGCCAACATCCTGCCTGCCATGGGCTTCGCCATGCTCGGCCGCCTGGTGCTCACCAAGCAGCTCGTGCCCTTCTACTTCCTGGGCTTCCTGCTGTGCTCCTACGCCAACGTGCCCGTCCTGGGCGTCGCCCTGATCGCCATCATCATCGGCATCGACAAGTTCGACCTGCTCGGCCTGGGCGGAGCCCAGCCCCAGCTCTCCGCGGAAGGGGATGAGGACGATGACTTCTAATCCCGAGAACAAGATCACGCGCTCCGACCTCGTCAAGAGCGCCGTCAACGTCGGCGCCCTGGGCATGGAGTTCTCCTGGACCTACTACAAGCAGATGAACATCGCCTTCTGCCTGATGGTCGCCAACATGCTCAAGAAGATCTACGCCGGCCGCCCCGACGACTACGCCGAGGCCCTGCACCGCCACTGCGCGTTCTTCAACATCACCGTCCAGTTCGCCCCGTTCGTCGGCGGCATCGCGATGGCCATGGAGGAGAAGGTCGCCCGCGGCGAGATCGAGCCCGAGAGCGTCAACGACGTCAAGGCCGCCCTCATGGGCCCGCTGTCCGGCATCGGCGACTCCATCTTCCTGTCGACGCTGCGCGTGGTCGCCGCCGCGGTGGGCATCAGCCTGTGCCAGGCCGGCAACCCCTTCGGCCCCATCGCCTTCCTGCTTATCTACAACGTCCCCGGCTTCGCGCTGCGCGTCTGGGGCGCCGTCAAGGGCTACGAGCTGGGCGTGGGCTTCCTGGACGAGGCCCAGAGGACCGGCCTCATGCAGAAGATCATGACCTGCGTGGGCATCGTGGGCGTCATGGTCGTGGGCGCCATGTGCAAGGACATGTTCTGGGCCAGCATCCCGGTGGCCATCGGCTCGGGCGAGGACGCCCAGACCCTCCAGGACATCCTGGACGGCATCATGCCCGGCATGCTCGGCATGATCGCCTTCTGGCTGTACTACTGGCTGCTGTCCAAGAAGATCAACCCCATGGTGCTGATCGTGGCCACCATGGTCGTGGGCATCATCGGCGCGTTCTTCGGCGTGCTGGCGTAAG
>CABRWN010000194.1 GCA_902474645.1 uncultured Collinsella sp. | reverse complement strand
CGAGCACGCCGAGGGCGATAGCGCCGCTCGCTTGCAAGCGCTCGTGTCGCCGTTTGTGCTGCGCCGCGTTAAGGAAGACGTGGTGGCCGACCTGCCCGAGAAGATCGAAGACACCGTCATGGCACAGCTCACCGGCGAGCAGCGCAAGCTCTACCTGGCCAACCAGGACCGCATCGCCCAACAGGTGCAGCACCGCGAGGCATCCGAGTTTAAGAAAGACAAGCTCAAGGTGCTCGCCGAGCTCACCAAGCTGCGCCAGATCTGCTGCGACCCGCATCTACACTACGAGGACTACAAGGCGGGGAGCGCCAAGCTCGACGCTTGCATGGAGCTCGTGCACGGTGCGCTCGACGGCGGGCACCACATTCTGCTGTTCAGCCAGTTCACAGGCATGCTCGATATCATCGGCAAGCGCCTGGCCAAGGAGGACATCGGCTTTCTTAAGCTCACGGGCGCATCGTCCAAGGAAAGCCGCGCCAAGATGGTCGCGCAGTTCCAGGAGGGCGAGGTTCCGGTGTTTCTGATCTCGCTCAAGGCGGGCGGCGTGGGCCTTAACCTGACGGCGGCCGACGTGGTCATTCACTACGACCCGTGGTGGAACGTTGCCGCGCAGGACCAGGCGACCGACCGCGCGCACCGTATTGGCCAGCAACATACCGTGACCGTGTACAAGCTCATCGCCAAGGACACGATCGAGGAGCGCATCATGCAGATGCAGGAGTCCAAACGCGACCTGGTCAACAGTGTGCTTGGCGGCGACGGCATCTCTTCGGCGCTGTTTACCCGCGAGGATGTTCTGGCGCTGCTCGGCGGCGACGGGCGCTAACCTCGCTCGTTATGTGTTCATTTGCCATGTCGTGGATGGTTCGCCTGCCTTTGGGCATAAGAACCATCGAGAACATCGGCACATCAGCAAAGGAGAACATCATGGCGAAATTCTTTAAGGACCCCGACGGCAAGCTCATTGCTGCCCTTGGCAACGACGTTGCAACCCCCGCCGGTTGCACGGAGCTGACCGCGAACACCGAGGACGCGGCGCACGAGAAGCACGTGCCGGTCGTCGAGAGCGAGCGCGACGGTCATGTGATCCGTGCGCGCGTGGGCTTGGTCGAGCATCCTATGGTGCCCGAGCACTATATTGAGTGGATCGCCCTTGAGGCCGAGGGCCGTCTGGAGGTCCATTACCTCCAGCCCGGCATGAAGCCCGCGACGTTTTTTGCCGGCGGCTCCAAGACCGGTACCGTCTATGCCTATTGCAACCTGCATGGGCTGTGGTCCGCGACGTTCTAGGAGCGCGCCCCCGCTCGGGGTATCATAGCTAGCATATGCACATGCAAGCGCCGACTGCATCTTGCGGCCGGCGCTTTTACTACGACAACGATGGTTTACGACGGAAAGGGCTGAGCCATGAAGCTCGCACTTGCACAGATCGATATGCGCCTGGGTGATATTGAGGGTATCTGCGGTCGCATCGAGGACCAGGCGCGCTTGGCCCACGAGCGCGGTGCGCGCGTGCTGTGCGTGCCGGCTCCGCTCTTTATGGGTGCCCTGCCCGGCGGCCTGGTGGGTGCTGCCGACTTTGAGCACGACATGCTGACGGGCCTGACTGGTGTTGCCAAACGTATCCAGGAACTCGATATGATCTGCATCGTGCCCGCGGCGGTTTCGTTTGAGGGCCAGCCCCTGCTCGACTATATGATGCTCAAGGACGGTCGCGTGGTACCCGCGCGTGCGAGCATTGCCCTGCAGCGTGGCGAGAGCAACGACGCGCGTTGGGCGCCGCCGGTGTTCGACGTGGACGGCGTGCGTATCGCCGTGATCTTCGACTTGGACCGCGAGCTCGAGATGCTGCCGACCGGCGTCGACCTCATTGCCTATTTCCAGTTCAACGCATTCGATATGACCGACCGCGAGACCGCTGCGATTGCCGCCGTGCGCAGCGGAGCCTACCGCAAGATCGCATCCAAGCGCAGCGTGTGGTTTGCCTGCATGGCGCCGGTCGGTGCGTACGACGAATCGGTGTATACCGGCGGCTCGTTTGTGCTCGACGACTGCGGCCGCGTGGTGGCCCAAGCGCCGTGTTTTGAGGAGAGCCAACTGGTTCAGGAGATCCAGCGCGGCGTGATGCTCGATGCCTTGGAGGACCACGAGCTGCCCGAGTTTCGCTCTGAGGAGTGGCTGTGGCAGGCGCTGGTGCTCGCCGTTCGCGATAACGCCCGCGCCCACGGCACGTCGCGCGCCGTGGTGGCGCTCGAGGGCGACTTGCCGTCGTCCCTGCTGGCGGCGCTTGCCGTCGACGCCCTGGGTTCGCGCAATGTGATCGGCCTGGTGCTGGGACGCAACCGCATCTTTACGCCGGCACAGGAAGAGACCGAGGCTGCCCGCTGCGCCGCCGTCCGCGCCATTGCCGAGCGCCTGCATATTCGCACGGTTGAGCGCGATGCGCCGGATGCGGCGCGCGTACTCGACCGCGATGTGTCGGCGGGCGACGCCGAGCGCCTGCGCTCTCGTACGCTGGGCCTCATGCTGGAGGACACGGTGCTCGAGCTGGGTGCGATGGCGTTGAGCCCGCTGTCCAAAACTGAGTACGCGCTGGCGGCGCCCGCGCTTTGCGGTGGCTACCAGGGCGATTATGCGCCCTTTGGCGACGTATACCTGTCGACGCTCGAGTTTGTGGCGCGCGTGCGCAACCGCACGTCTGCCGTGGTGCCGCAGGAACTCGTGACGCTCAACGCGGTGGAGGATTGCATGGAGCGCGTGCTGGCGCGGGCGCTCTCGACGCTCGACGGTCCGGTCGACATGCTCGACCGCGCGGCGCAGCTGCTCGGCGGGCTTGAGCCGGGCGAGGTCGATGGCACGCTCGAGGCGCACGTGGACCGCAGCCGACCCTTCGATGACATCCCGATGGCCGCCGGCAAGCCCGAGGCTTGCTCGCTGCTGCTGATGCTCGTGCGTCAGGGCG
>CABRWN010000193.1 GCA_902474645.1 uncultured Collinsella sp. | reverse complement strand
CTCGTCTGCGAGCTCGACCTCGGAAAAATCGACCGAGGCGACGATGTCCTCGTGCACCTCGGCGGGCACATCGATGGGAGCTTGGTCGTTTGCCGCCGCAGGCGTGTCGAAGGAGCTGGTGCCGACGAAGGCGTCGACGCGCTCATTTAGATCGTTGAGGGTATCCATGGAGGCTCGATTCTATGTGATGATGGCCGGCGCGATGCAGCCGGAATTGCGAATGCTAAATCGTTTGACGAGTTGATTTTTCCCCGCCGCGCCATCCGTTAGACCGAAGGGCCGGCGAACGTGAAGGAGCTGTGGTGGCGGGTATCGAGGTGCTATCTTGAAAGTCCCGTTTAAAAGAGAGGTGACGCGGTATGGAATTTTCGGCAATGTTGGGCTCGATTGGCCTATGCGTGGGCGCAATCGTAGCCGCCGCGGTCATCTACTTTGTGGTCACGGCCATTAAGGGCAAAGGGGCCGAACGCAAGGAGCGCGCGATGCTTAAACAGCATCGCGACCAGCAGGGCAAACGCGCACAGAGATAGCTTGTTGAGTTTTGGATCCGTGCGCTAGCTGCGTTTTCGAATCAGGGCAATGTAGAAGCCCTCAAAGTCGCGGCTAGGCGGAATGGTCAGCGTGCCGGGCAGGCCGTTGGCGATGGCCGATACCTGACTCGCAGCAATGGCCTCGGTCAGGGCGTTGGACTCGATGTGCGGCTCCTCACCAGCTTCCTGGGCGCGGCGTGCTTCACTTTCGCTTGGCGTGCCGTCGAGGGGGATGAGCTCGCAGTCCATATGCTTGTCGAGGGCCTCTTGCAGGGTGTCCTCATTTTCCTGCGGCAAGATCGAACAGGTGGAATAGACGAGCGTGCCGCCCGGTTTGAGGGCTCCCATGGCACGGTCCAGAAGCGCGCGCTGTGAGCGGGCGCACTTGCTCAGCAGCTGCTCGTTCAGGCCGCGCAGGCTTTTCTCGTTGCCGCTGATGACGGTGCCCGTGCCGGTGCAGGGGGCGTCGAGCAGGATGCGGTCGAAGCGGAAGAACTCGTCGAGCTCGCGTGCGTCGATGCGCATGACGGGCACGTTTTTGGCACCCTGGCGATGGAGGTTTGACTCGAGCTTTTCGGCGCGGGGAATGCTCATCTCGCAGGCTGTGAGGTGCGCCTGGCCCTGGGTGAGGGCGGCAATCTGCGTCGTCTTGCCGCCAGGGGCTGCGCACATGTCCAGGATGTCCTCGCCTGCCTGGGCGCCCAACACCAAAGGCGGCATCATGGACGACAGGCTCTGTAGGTAGATCTTGCCGTCGCGGTAGATGTCGAGATCCCACAGATCGGAAACCTGGGCCTCAGGCAGGATAAAGGCGTCTGGGTACCAGGCGACGGGGTAGTGGGCGATGCCGGCGGCATCGAGCGCCGCAGCGATGTCCTCGGCGCTCGCCTTGAGCGTGTTGGCGCGCAGCGTGACCGGGCGTGTGACCGCGGCGCCAAAGCCCTCGATCATGAGCTCGGCATCGGCGGGGGCATAGGCGCCGGCGACCGTATCGACCATAAAGCGCGGCAGGTCGGCGGCGCAGGGAAGGGCGGCAAGCTGGTCGGAAAGCTCGGTGGCAGCAAACTGCCTAAGCTTGAGCTCGGGCTTAACCTGCTTTTTCTGCTTACGACGACGCGGCTTGGACATCCGTCTTTCCTTCCCGTCCCAAATTGACTACTTTCCGGGCACGCCGCTGCTGGCGTGCTTTAGTACTGGCTCTCGTGCTTGCTAAAGAAATCGAAGCGCGGGGGCAGTGGCTTTACGCGGTGCTCGCCGGGCTTCTCGCCCAGGCTCTCCACAAACTCGTCCGTGGAGGCAAAGATGTTATCCCAGCTAAAGAAGGCGACCGGATCGACGT
The DNA here is from genome assembly GCA_902474645.1 of uncultured Collinsella sp. Taxonomy (GTDB): domain Bacteria; phylum Actinomycetota; class Coriobacteriia; order Coriobacteriales; family Coriobacteriaceae; genus Collinsella. The sequence goes on along the minus strand of CABRWN010000193.1, from coordinate 1,117 downwards.
CGAAGTACTCACGGATGAGCTCGCAGCCGGCCGGCACAATACCGTGCATCAGGACGGTTGCTACGCGCAGCTCGGTAAAGGCGTCGACGAGGGCCTGCTTCATCGCGGCGTTTGCCTCGTTACCCTCGAGCTTGTTGGCGACCTTGGAGGCGTCGCTCCAGCGCTTGTTGGCGGCGCGCAGGTAGTCGTCGCACACGGCAAGCGCGCGGTGCGTCTCGAGCTTGTACATGGCCTGCTCAAAGGCGAGGGCTGCCTGTTGGGCGGCTTCGACCACGGTGTCAGAAGCGGCGCCGGCGGGAATGCAACCGTTGCGATAGGGGCTCTCGTCGCCTTCCTTGACAGCGACGCCGTAGAAGCAGCTGCGGGCCAGGCGGTTGAAGACGCCGGTCAGCAGCGCGCTCTCCTTAAGGGCCGGGTCGATAACGCGCTTGTCGTCGCAGGCGCGCACCTCGTTGCCGTCCTTGTCCTTGCCGGTCACGCGCGTGTCGTATGCCTTAGGGCTAAAGCTTACCGGCTTCTCGGACAGGCCGAGCGACAGCCAGTGCGCGCGCATTTGCTCGCAGGTGTAGTGGTTGAGCAGGTCGTCTGCCGGCGGGGGAGGCGTCTGCGAGGACGAGCTGGCCTTTTTGCCCATGTAGAGTAGGTGGTAGCAGGCGCTGACGGTGCTCTGCGTGAGGTCCCAGCCCAGGGCCTCCCACATGGCGGTCTGCGCGATGCAGTAGAAATAGATGTTGTCCTGACCGATGAACTGGTAGATCTGTGCGTCGTCCGAGCACCACCAGTCGCGCCAGTCGAGCGAGCTGTGCTGGTAGGTGGGTGCGGGCACCTGCGTGGAGTCGGGGGCGGGCTCGCCCATGAGGGCGGCATCCCGGGCGGCGACGCCCTCGGTCACGCCGGCGGCCTTGGCATCGCGTGCGAGCACGGTACGCGTATAGCTGATGGGCGCCCATAGGCTCTCGGGCCAGCACCAGCAGGTGACGTCGGAGACGCCATCGACCTCGGGCACTGGAACGCCCCAGTCGATGTTGCCGGTGATGCGGAAGGGCACGAGCGCCTTGCCGCTGCGGAAGCGCACGCCGCCGTTGGCGAGCCCCGCGTGGGCATCGTCGCGCTCCCT
>CABRWN010000192.1 GCA_902474645.1 uncultured Collinsella sp. | reverse complement strand
CGACTTCGCCCGCCTGGTCGCCTCGCCCAGGCGTCGCGGCTCGCTGTATGTCGCCGCGGCAATTGCCGCGCTCATCGGCATCGGCATGCTGGTGGCCGGCGGCAACTGGATCAAGTTTGGCGTCGTCTTGATCGTATTCGGCGCCTTTTTGGCCTGGTGGAGCAAAAACCTGCACCACACCCTCGCCCGCGACTTTATCGACGCCGTCGAGGCCGACGAGTCCATGGGTGGCCGCTATCGCCGCGTCGCCGCCAACGAGGACGGCCTGATGGTTTGGGGCAAGAGCGGCAAGTCGCAGTTCTTCCCGTTTGAAAAGCTCGACCACGTGCTCGACGGCGAGCGCATCTTTGTGGCCATGTTCGCCGACCAGGGCGTGACGATCCCTAAGGACACCTTTGTTCGCGGCGATGCCGAGCAGTTCGGTCCCTTCCTCAAGGCGCGCATCAACAAAAAACTCCGCATCGAGACCAAGAAGAAGAAAATGAAGGCCGAAAAGGCCGCTGCCGAAGCCAAACAGGGCGACAAGCCCCAGGAGACCAAGCGCAAGCAGAAGAAGAACAAGAAGAAGCGCTAAGGCCAAGCCAGACAGGCAACCTCGCATCCCGCTATCCTCCCCATGCACCCGAGCGTGCTACACTAGCAGCATCTATGCCACCGCGAACGGCTCGGCTCCGCGCCCGCCACTCGCAAACGAACTTTAAACGCACGAGGGTTGGCCATGCCGCTTTTCTCGCAACATACCGCCCGGTTCTCGCCGGACGTTCCTTTGGAGGGCACCAGCTCTCGCGAGCTGCTCAAGCGGTACCAGCCGCTCGAGACGCTTGCGACCGGCGGTTTTGGCTCCATCGAGATCTGCCGCGACACGCACCTGCGCCGCCGCGTCGCCATTAAGCGCATCCCCCTTATCAACGGTGCCGGCATGCCCGCCAGCGACATCATGGATGTCCTGCGCGAGGCGCACACTGCCGCCATGCTTCAACATCCCAATATCGTGCAGGTCATCGACTTTACGCACGACACCGCCTATGCCTACCTGGTTATGGAATATGTCGATGGCATGTCGCTGGCCGAGTTTTTGCACCGCGCGGACGGCCACTCACTTACCTTTGACGAGGCCGCGGCCATTGCCGATGCCCTGGGCCAGGCGCTCACCTTCGCCCACAGTAACGGCGTACTCCACCTGGACATTAAGCCCGCCAACGTGCTCATCGACCACTCGGGCAATGTAAAGCTCACCGACTTTGGCATGGCGCGACTGTCGTCCGCCGGTGGCTTTGGCGGCTCACGCGGCGGCACCATCGGCTACATGCCGCCCGAGCAGCTCGATATCGAGACCGGCACGGTCGACGAGCGCGCCGATGTCTTTGCCCTCGCCTGTGTGATCTACGAGGGCCTGTGCGGCAGCGCTCCCTTTATGGCGGCCACGCCCGCCGACTCGCTCGGCCGCATCATCGGCGGCGCCACCTATCCCAGCGAGCTGATACCGCACTTTCCCCCGGGAGCCGAGGCCGCGCTCATGAGCGCGCTCTCCCCCATGCCGCAGGACCGCCCCAACAGCATCGAGGCATTTTGCGACCAGCTCCTTGCCGGTCTGGGCAGCGTGCGCGAAGGCCGTCGCAGCCTGGAGCAAATGGTTGGCGAACTTTCGGATGACGAGCAGGAGCTCGACGATATCGAGCCGTCGCACTACGAGGACGACGCCATCGAGGTCGACCCCGCACTCGGCTGGGCGGGCACGCGCTGGAGCCATGCGCGCGACTACACCATGCGCACTATCTCGGCGCTAACGTGCGGCACCTTTAGCTTTTTGCTGATGCAAACGGCCGGGGTCGCGGCGCTTCCCGGCCTGGTCATTGCGGCCATCGCGATCGGAGCGGCGGCTGGCCTGGCCCCCCAAATTGGCTCGGCCATCTCGGCTGTGGGCTTTTTGGTGCTCATGGCCAACGCCACCATGCAGGCACAGGGCATCCTGTCGATGCTGCCCATCGCGGTGATCTTTGCCGCCGCCATGTCCGGTTGGTGGATCGCCTGGGGTCGCACCGAGACTGCCGCGAGCGCCGCGCTCACCTGTGCACTCGCGCTTGGCTGTCTGACCGGCAATACCTTCCTGGCAGCTGGGGTCGCCGCCGGCGTCGCGTCATTTTGGCTCGGCCCGGCAAGCGCCGCCGCGGCAACGGGCATTGGCGCGCTTTTTGCCCGTCTGGCCACGGTCGCGCTTTCAGCCGGAGGCGTGCTGGGGCTCGGTAACGTTGCCGCAGCGCTGGGAGACCCGCTCCTTTGGGCTGCCTTTGTGCTGGTCGCGGCAACTGCCGCAGCGTCATCTGCACTGCTCAATGCCCATGCCAAGCGTGCCGATCAGAGCTCAAACCTTGCCGCAATCGCCGCCATCGTTGTCACCGGCATAGGCTGCGCAGCGGCGTCCTGTCTTGCACACCATATGGAAATTGCCGGCCTTGCAGCCGCGGTCGTCGCCAAGGCGGCGGTTGCGGGAACCCTATCCTCTATAATCGTTGGGATATGCCTATATTTGCTCGGATACCAAAGAACCTATACGGAGAGTGATCTTTCGTGAACTTCCTGAACATCTTCGAGGACCACGTGGCCGGCATCTTCGGTGCCACCCGTGCCCCGTTCTCCTTTAAGAAGCTTGCCAAGCAGGCCGCTCGCGACATGGAGGATCAGACTCTGGTGATCAACGGCGTCAACACGGCGCCGGCACTCTATACCATCCTTATCGCCGCCGACGACGATCCCATGCTCGCCCCGTTCTACCCCGAGCTTTCGCGCGAGGTCCGCGAGTTTGTGAAGGCGCAGGCCGAAAAGCGCCGCTATGTCTTTGTCGGCGAGCCCCTCGTGCGCTTTATGATCGATCCGCAGCTGCGCGCCGGCAAGTTCTCGGTCTTTGCCGAGAACGTCGATGCCCCCACGCTCGGCCGCCTGTACGAAGAAGAGCGCGCCTATCAAAACGGCCTGGGCCAGAACAACTCCGCGGCAAGCC
>CABRWN010000191.1 GCA_902474645.1 uncultured Collinsella sp. | reverse complement strand
GTTTTGATATCCTTCATAACGACAATTTCACTCCTTTACAAATGGCTCTGTTAGACCAGGATTGACATTCCGCCCCATCATCTTCTTGCGATTGCACAACGGTCGCCCCCTTGCCGGATTTGAATCCGGCAAGGGGGCGATGCGCCCGAGACCGGACGAGTTGCTCGCCTGGCCCTGCCGTTTCATGCCGACCTGCCGGCTAACTCGCCGTCTCCCCGTCGGGCGCCGGCGTCCTGACCCTCATCTCGAACGGCATCCCGCCCTCTCGGACGAGCGCCCTGAGGAAGGCGTTGACGGCCGTGGACGTGGACAGGCCGAGCTCGTCCAGGATGGCCGTGGCCTCCTTCTTGACCTCCGGGTCGATGCGGATCGTCGTGGCCGGTATGTTCGGCGGCATGGCCTCACCCCTCCTCGTGCATCGCGGTGCGACCATTCTACCGCCTCTATGCGGCGGGCGCGGCCCAGTAGTCCATGTAGGGCGGCTCCACGTTGAACATGTCGCGGACGCGGCGGCGCTCGGTCTTGCTGAGGTTCGCCATGCCCTTCTTGAAGTTGAGGACCAGGTCTTCGGCGTTCATGCTGCCCCCATCATCGCGGTCTACGGGGTCAACGATATGGCACCGTGGGAACACATGTATGTCAATCCTGGTCTAACAGAGCCTTAAAAATTGCGCCCGCGCGTACGGACGGGCGCAATTTTTTGATTTAGCTGAACACAACCGCTATTCGGCAGTCTCCTCGAGTTCCGAGACATCGAACTCAAAATCATTGCCGGGCAGAATCGCGTTGAGCACGATGCCCACCAGCGAGCCCACGGCAAGGCCCGAAAGCGAAATCGTCACGCCGCCCAGCTCCAGCACGATGGCGCCGGCGGTGCTGTACGCGATGCCGAGCGAAAGCACGAGCACCAGGACGGTCACCAGCACGTTGCGGTTGTTCTGGAAATCGACCTGGTTCTCGATGAGGTTGCGAACGCCCACGGCGCTGATCATGCCATAGAGCACAAGCGACACGCCGCCGATAACGCATGCCGGCATGGCGGCGATCACAGCAGCGAACTTGGGACAGAACGAAAGCACGATGGCACAGCACGCGGCAATGCGAATCACGCGCGGATCGAACACGCGCGTCAGAGCAAGCACGCCGGTGTTCTCGCCATACGTGGTGTTGGCCGGAGCGCCAAAGAGCGAAGCCAGAATCGTGGCGAGACCATCGCCGAGCAGTGTGCGATGCAGACCAGGATCGGCGATGTAGTTACGCTCGCAAGTGGAGCCGATAGCCGAGATGTCACCGATATGCTCGATCATGGTTGCAAAGGCCAGCGGCATGATGGTAATGATGGCCGTCGTGGCAAGACCGCTATCGAACTGCGGTCCAAAGAGCGCAAACACCGTGTTGTCCCACACGATGGGAAGACCGACCCACGGCGCGGCGGCAATGCCCGAAAAATCGACCTCGCCCAGCCCAGCCGCAACGGCATAGCTCACCACAACGCCCAGCAAGATCGGCACAATCTTGACCATGCCGCGGCCCCAGATGTTGCAGATGACGATCACGGCCACGGCGACAACGGCAACAAACCAGTTGGTCTGGCAGTTGGCAATGGCGGAGCTCGCCAGAATCAGACCAATCGAGATGACGATGGGACCGGTCGCCACCTCTCGCACGCGCCGCCACCTGCAAACGCCAGCGCTATTTCCAAACGCGCGCGGCAATACGCTTGACCAGCGCGATCTTTGCCCATTGCTCGTCCTCGGTCAGCTTGTTGCCAATCTCGCAGCTGGCAAAGCCGCACTGGGGCGACAGGTACAGGTTCCCGAGCGGCACGTACTTTGCGGCCTCGCGGATGCGCTCGACGATAACATCCTCGTTCTCGAGCTCTGCCGCCTTGGTGGTTACCAAACCCAGCACGACCTTCTTGCCCGGGGCAACGTACTTGAGCGGCTCAAAACCGCCGGCGCGCGGCGTGTCGAACTCCAGATAGAACGCATCGACATTCTCATGCGCAAACAAGTACGGCGCGATGGGATCGTAACCGCCCTCAAAGGCATAGGTGGAGTGGTAGTTGCCGCGGCACACATGCGTGTTGATGACCAGATCGTCGGGCTTGCCCTCGATGGCGGCGTTGTTGAGCGCCACGCCCAGCTCGCTTACCTTTTGCAGGTCGACCGGGCTCATGCCGGTTTTGGCGACAAAATCGGTATCGCAGTAGATACCCCAGGTGCAGTCGTCAAACTGGATGTTGCGGCAGCCTGCTGCGTACAGGTCGGCAATCACGGTGCGGTATGCCGCCGCGATGGCATCGGCGAGCTCTTCGTCGGTCTTATAGACAGCGCGCAGGCTCTCCTGCTGGCCGTCGCAGCGATCGAGCGTGACTTCGGAGAACGTCTGGATAGGCGCCGGGATGGTCTGGCGTGCAACATGGCCCTCGCCCTCAAGTGCCTTGACGAACTTAAAATGCTCGACGAACGGATGGTTCTCGCCGCTGATGGGACCGGTCACCACGGCGGTGTCTGCCGTCGTCTCCTCGTCATGGAACATATAGCCCGTGCGCGAGGTGCGACGCTCGACGCCGTTCAGCCCCCACATAAAATCGAGGTGCCAGTAGCTGCGGCGAAACTCGCCATCGGTGATGACCTGCAGGCCGGCGGCCTTCTGCTTGGCCACTAAGTCGCGGATGGCCTCGTCCTCGACGGCCTTAAGGCCGGAAGCGTCGAGTTTACCCGCGACATAGGCGGCGCGGGCGTCCTTGACGGCCTGCGGACGAAGAAAACTGCCGACGATATCGGCGCGAAACGGCGCGTTCGGTTGAATCGAAGTGCTCATAGATATCTCCCTTTGCATTGGTTGCTTTATCGAGACAGAGTATGAGCGCTCATGTGGTCATCGTAAAATATACGTTTATGACAGTTTGATATAGATGCTTCCTATATCAGTCTGGACTGCCATAAAGAGATTTGACCCGTGCAGAATACAGCGGCTAAATATGCTGACGAATCGCGTCGATATAGGCTTGGCC
>CABRWN010000190.1 GCA_902474645.1 uncultured Collinsella sp. | reverse complement strand
TGGCGATGCCGTCGCGGGCGGTGATGGGGCGGCCCTTGTGGGCGAGTTCATCGAGCTTGCGGTTGAGCATCACGATTTGGCTGTTCTGGTGCAACAGCGGATAGTTCTCGTCACGCGTGACCACGCCGCCGCCGGTGGAGAGCACCAGGCCGCTGCGCTTGGAGATGTCGGACAGCGCCGCCGTTTCCTGCTCGCGGAAGGCCGCCTCGCCGCACTCGACGATAAAGTGGGCGCAGGGCATCCCCAGGCGCTCCTCAAGCGCGCGGTCCAAGTCGATGTGCTCGCGACCCGTGAGCAGGGCGATTTGCTCGCCTACACGGGTCTTACCCGAGCCCGGCATGCCAATCAGCGCGATGTTCTGCTCGCGGCGGGACAGGCGTTCCGTTACGTCCAGGATGCGCTCGCGCGGGGTGGCCTGGCCGGTATAGCGCTCGACGGCCTGTGCCGCCTGTGCCACGAGCATCAGCAGACCGCCGATGCAGGGGAGACCGCGGCGCTCGGCCTCGAGCATCAGACCCGTGCGGGCGGGGCTGTAGACAATGTCGATGACGCCCTCGAGCGCATCGAGGCCTTTGAGCGTGCAGGGAGCGTCGGGGCAGTGGGGGAACATGCCGGCAGGCGTGCAGTTGACGAGCAGCGTTGCATCGGACTGCTGCGCGATGTTGCCGTAGTTGACCTCGCTCGTGCGACCCACGGGTACGACGATGGCGCCCAGATCGCCGAGCACCATACTGGCCGTAGTGCCGGCGCCGCCGGTGGCTCCGAGCACGAGAGCTTTCTTGCCGGTAACCTCAACTCCCAGCCCCTCGACCAGGCACTGAAAACCAAAGTAGTCGGTGTTGTCGCCGCGCAGGCGCCCGTCGGGCAGGCGTGTGATGGTGTTGACGTTGCCCATGCGCTCGGCCAGCGGACTCAGCTCGTCCAGGTACTCCATAACGGCGCGCTTGTAGGGAATGGTCACGTTGGTGCCCTCCCATTCGTCGCTGGTCATAAAGGCCTCAAGGTCCTCGGGCTCGCGCTCAAAGCGCACGTACTCGAGCCCAGCGAGCTCTTTGTAGATGGTCGGGGTGTAGCTGTGGCCCAGCACGCGGCCCAGCACGCCGTAGGGGCGGGTTGCGGCGGTATCGGTCATCTAGAGCACCTCCGTGTAGCTGCCAAAGTAGGTGAAGCTCTCGCACACGTCGTCGATGGAATCAAGCAGGTCGTCGAGGGCCTTGCTGCCAAAGGGACAGTCCAGGTCAAAGTAGAACATAAACTCAAAGTCGCGACCGGGGATGGGACGGCTCTCGAGTTTGATGAGGTTGATGTTGAGCGCGTAGAAGCGCTCGAGTACACGATAGAGCGCGCCCGGCTCGTTGACCGTGGTAATCATGAGCGAGGTGCGGTTGGCGCCGGGGTAGACGCGCGGCTCGCGGCTGATGACGACAAAGCGCGTGTAGTTGTTGTCCGAGTCTTGGATATTGGGCTCCAGCACCTCGAGGCCATACAGCGTGGCACAGCTGCGCGAGGCGATGGCGGCGACGTCGGTGCGGTCGGAGCTGGCGACCATCTCTGCCGACATGGCCGTGTTGGGGTACTTGGTGGCGTGCAGGTCGTGGGCCTCGATAAAGCCGGCGCACTGGGCGATGGCCTGGCCGTGGCTGTAGACCTCGCGTATGTCCGCGAGCTTGGTGCCGGGCTTGACGAGCAAGTTGTGGTCGATCTTGAGGCGAAGCGAGCGCACGATGTGGAAGTCGAACTGGGCGAGCAGGTCGTAGACGGCGTTGACCGAGCCGGCGGTGGAGTTCTCGATGGGCAGCACGCCAAACTCGCAGAACCCGTCGCGTACGGCGCGCATGACGCCCTCGAAAGTCTCGAAGAACGCAATATCGGGCACGTCGAAGAGCTTGCACGCGGCGATCTGGCTGTAGGCACCTTCCACGCCCTGGCAGGCAACGGTGGCCGTTTGAGGGAAGGGCGTGTCGGACGCTGCAGCCGTGGCGTGGGTCTTTTGCGAGATGGTGATGCCCTTGAGCTCGTTGATGTAGCGCTGCTGCTCGGCCTTGCTCATGCTCATGAGGAGACGGAACAGGGCGATGATCTGTGCCTCGTAGCGTTCGGGCGCGCGGCTGGCGAGGTTGTTGAGCTTGGAGCGCTCGCGGGCGGGGTCGAAGACGGCCTTGCCCATCTCGATTTTTGACTTGGCGACCTCGGTGGCAATGTCCATGCGCTCGATAAAGCTGTTGAGGAGCGTGGTGTCGATGCCATCGATGGTCTGGCGAATATCGGCAAGGTCCATGGAGGCCCCTTTCGTGAAAGGTTCCTGGGGTAGTTAATTTGGGACGGGGCTTTTTTAGCTACCCTTTGACTGTCGTCGAATCGATGGGTGCCAGGGCAAATATCAACTGGCATATGGGGGTAGCTAAAATAGCCCCGTCCCAAATTAACTACCCTTGGGGTGGGTGGACTAAAGCTGTCCGGCGTCCTCGAGGAGGGCGTCCCAGATGGCGAGGGCGGCGGCTGCTTCGGCTGCAGGGACGGCTCGGGGGACGATGCAGGGATCGTGGCGGCCGTGGACCGAGAGCTCGGCATTTTCCATGGCGTCCATGTCTACGGTCTGCTGCTCGCGGCCAATGGAGGGCGTCGGCTTTACGGCCATGCGCCACATGACGGGCGCGCCGGTCGAAATGCCGCCCAGGATGCCGCCGGCGTTATTGGACTCGACCTTGATCTCGCCGGTCTCGGCATCGATGCGATACGGATCGTTGTTCTCACTGCCGCGCATGGCGGCTACGGCAAAGCCCATGCCAAACTCCACGCCCTTTACGGCGGGAATCCCGAACGCGATTTGCGCGATGCGGTTCTCGATGCCGTCGAACATGGGGTCGCCGATGCCCGCGGGAAGCCCATAAATGCCGCACTCCACGATGCCGCCGATACTGTCGAGTTCGTCGCGCGCGGCTAGGATCTCCTCGCGCATGCGGCCGGCTGCGGCGGCGTCAATGCACGGCAGATCGTTCGTAAGGATCGCCTTGCGGTCGGC
>CABRWN010000189.1 GCA_902474645.1 uncultured Collinsella sp. | reverse complement strand
CATGCCCGAGCAGCCGATGGTCTCAACGAGGGCCTCCTCGATGATGCCGTCCTTGACGTTCAGCGTGAGCTTGCAGGCGCCCTGCTGAGGTGCGCACCAACCCACACCGTGCGTAAGACCGGAGATGTCGGAAATCTCCTTAGCCTGGACCCACTTGCCCTCCTCGGGGATGGGTGCGGGGCCGTGGTATGCACCCTTGGCAACGGGGCACATGTTCTCCACTTCCTGTGAGTACTGCATGCCTCTCCTCTCTATCGTGTTGGCGTCCCGTCTGGGGGTCGTGGCTGGCGATTGCCGGGCGACCCTTCGAAAGGGACATGACATGCAGCCCCTATAATACCGCGAAATGCACGGAATATTCGGCGAACGGCTCAGTTTTCGTAGCGAGAAGTCCGGAAGTTTTAATTGAAACGGTTTAACTCTATGTTCTGTGGTCGTGACCTTCCGTAGAGGGGGTCCGTCTTGGGCAAGCTTTTGGGCAGCTCTTGTATGCGTTGCAGGGGTTGACCTGTTGCAACGGTGCCGTTCGCCGCCTGTTTACTGCCTTTGGCCGCGCGAGCGAATTGTTTTGCGTGAATGTTTTGATGGCACGCTTCAATCGTGCTGTATTGGATGGCAAGCAGATCCCGGCGAAGGGAGCGCCATGCAGCGCGTTTGGAGAACGGTTACCGGCTTTTACCATGTCTGTGCCCGCGGTACGGGCAAGCGGCTCATCTTTGAGGGCGATGACGACCGGCGGGAGTTTTTGGAGCTGATGCGCGAGTGCTGCCGCGAGGAGGGTGTGACGGTTATCGCCTGGTGCCTTATGGGCAATCACGTGCATTTGGTGCTTGCAGATTACGAGGACAGGATGAGCGCGGCGATGCACCGGCTGCTTTTGACGTACGCGCGGCGGTTCAATAAGCGCATGGGGCGCACAGGCCATCTGTTCCAGAACCGTTTTGACCGGCGTTCGCTCGATACCGATTGGCAGGTGATGGAGGCTATTCGCTCTGTACACGCTGATCCGCAGGAGGTGGGCGTTAGCCTAATCGAGCGTTATCCCTGGAGCAGCTTTGTGGAGCATCTGCGCGCTTACGACAGTGATGCGGCAGATGCCACGAGGGGATTTTGCGATCCTTCTTGCGTGCTTGAGCTTTTTGGTTCTGCCGAGGCCTTTGCTGCCTATTCGCTTTCGACGCCCGACGGTAGCGAGCCGGCGCTGTGCGATATGAAAGAGACAGAGTGGGAACGCCACGCCTTTGCCGACAAGATGGCGAAGAGCCTCGGGGTTCCGCTCAACGGGGTTAAAACTGCACCGCCGGCGCAGCGCGATACTGTTATTGTTGGATTGAACAATGCCGGCTTTGCGGTGCGCCAGATTGAGCGGTATACCGGGATTGGCAAAAGTACCGTCTCTCGTATCGTGCGCGCCCGCGCGCGAACGGCGATGAGGGCTGGCGGAAGCGTGATGTAGGGTCGCCTGTTCACCGCAGCTGGGGTCGTCCATACGCCGCAACCAGCGTTCAAAAGCTTGGTACGGTAACTGCACTTCTTAATATGCATAGAACAATCGCCATCTTGCATAAAATAACGGCTCAGTCCGGATTTGCCCGTGCCTACCCCCGTCTGCGCCGTGCAATAAACCGAGTTTTCAGCATCGTGGTGCTGTCGGCACCGCCGCAATCTTGCAACATACGGGTCCCGAAGCTATTGATTCCTGCCGTTGCGCCCCCGAAGCACGTGCCTGCGTCCCGTCAGACCGCGATGCTTGTTCTAAAACACAATATATATGCGCCTAAAGACATTGATTAACGCTTTCGATGCGTATACACACAGCTTGGCGTGCTGAATACTCGCAAAAATGCACGCCGCTTCCTATGGGACCCGTCTGCGGCAGGCGCGAAGCGAGTCGGAGCTTCGCAGAACGGGGCTTGGCGCATTGCTTGCCGGGCCCGGGGCCCTGCCGCAGGCCTTTGGTGCTGTGGAAAACGCCCGTGTTCGCGTCTGGCTGTGTGGCAAATGTCAGACGGGGCGCCGGACGCGCGGACTTTGTGCGTTCGTGCTGGCTAGGTAAAAAAAGAGCCGCCCGTATCGGGCGGCTCGGCAATCAATAACCTTGGATTTGGGGCATGCGCTACTGGTTTGTTTGCCCCTCGAGCATGCCGTCGAGGGTGCGCCAGGCGAGCTCGGCGCACTTGACGCGGGCGGGCATGTGCGAGATGTCCTGGAGCTGGGCGGCTTCGTCCAGGTCTTCCAGGTCATCTTCGGAAAGCTGCTCGCCGCGGATCATGGCCAGGAAGAGCCCTGCTAGACGGCGCGCCTCCTCGACGGTCTCGCCGGTGATGAGGTCGGCCATGATGTCGGCGCTGGCCTGGCTGATGGCGCAGCCATGACCGGTAAAGGAGGCCTCCTCGATCACGTTGTTGTCGACACGTAGCTGTAAGGTGAGCTCGTCGCCGCAGCTGGGGTTGATGCCGTCGTGCTCGTGCGTGGGAGCATCCATCTCGTACTTATAGTCGGGGTGCGAGTTGTGCTCCATAAATGTGGTGGAGGTGTACAGATTACCCATTGAACGTGCTCCAAACGTGATGCAGGCCGGCGATGAACTTGTCGATGTCGGCCTTGTCGTTGTAGAAGGCCACGCTGGCGCGGCAGCAAGCAAGGTTTTCGACACCCAGCCAGGTAAGCAGCGGCTGCGCGCAGTGGTGGCCGGCGCGGATGCAGACGCCGTCCATGTCCATGATGCTCGCGACGTCGTGCGGGTGGATGCCCTTGACGTTAAAGCTCACAACGCCGTGGTGGTTGTCCCAATAGATGGAGCCGATGATCTGGACAAAGTCGAGCTGCATGAGCTCGCCCATCAGGTAGTGGACGAGTGCCTGCTCGCGGGCCTGGATGTTCTCGTAACCCACGGTGTTAACCAGGTAGTCAAGCGCCGCGCCCGTGGCGAAGATGCCGGCGGCGTCCTGCGTGCCGGCCTCGAACTTCTCGGGGACGGGCGCCCAGACGGCGTCCTGCTCGGTGACCGAATCGATCATTTCGCCGCCGGTGAGCATGGGCGGCATGGCGTTGAGCAGGTCCATCTTGCCCCACAGTACGCCGATGCCCATGGGGCCCATGGCCTTGTGTGCGCTAAAGGCAAAGAAGTCGGCTCCCAGGTCGGCCACA
>CABRWN010000188.1 GCA_902474645.1 uncultured Collinsella sp. | reverse complement strand
GCGAAGAGCGTTGCTGCCTAGGCTAGCCCCTTGTCACACAAACTACCGAAGCCTCATACAGATCGGCACGCACGGGCGCCGTGCAGCCTCGGTCCAGAAAACCGATCACACGCTCTGGACTCGAGCAATAGGCCCTGCCAAACCGATACCCCTCGAGCCATTCACGCGCATCATCAAGGTATTCCTCGCGCCCAGCATGATTCAACAGAGCCTGGACCTCGGCATCCGAAAAGCCGAACCAACGGTCACACCAGGTCGAAAGCGGCGTCGTCAGACAATACGAGCAGCCATGCAAAGAAAGCGCCACTTCAGCAGGACGGGGACACTCCCCCATCAGACACGTCAGCCGCAACGAATCGCCCGCAGTGGCAATGGCCTCGAAAAGCACGCGATCAAATAGATCCGCCGAATCGGCGCCGGAAGCGCCCCTCGCGCTCGCACGGCCCAACCACGCCGCGTCGTACCCATCAACGAGCAATACAACCTGCTCATCGCAGGCCATCTCCAGCAGCTCTATGAGCACACCGAGCACCGAGTCAACCTCGTCCGCGCTCGCCACGCCGCGCGCGACGCGTTCGATGTGACGCACCTTATCTCGAGCTAAATCCGGAGCCCCCAAGAGCGCCAACAAGCGAGCGCACTCGCCCGAAAGGACATCGCGCACGACGCCGGCAACAGCGGGGCCACGCCTCGTAGCGCCAGAAAAGTCCAGCGATATCACCGGATAGCAAGCATACTCATCCCGATAACGCCCGCCGTCTGCATCCCAAATCTGAGCATCGGCAAACGAGCTCCGACCGGCGCGACCGACCGCAGGACGCTCCAGAAAAGCCCTGAGCATCGACAAGTTCATGCTCTTGCCAAAACCCTCGGGTCGACAGCACACCACAACGGACGCGTCGCAGTCCAACGCATCGGCAATAAACATGGTCTTGTCGACCAGCGTGCAGCAACCAAGAGCCTCCGCATAGTCGTGCATGCCAATGGGCAAAACTGCATCGTCGACACAGCCAATCAAACGCACGTCAAAGCCGGCAGCACAACCATTATTTGCCTGTTCAGACACCAAAACGTTCCCCCTAAATCGCAGCACGACGCCAATTGTAATGACCGCCTCGCGCGTACCGACGACGCCGCGCGAACATATCGGGCAACGGTAGCAACAAGAGGTATGAGGGGGCATAACTAATCGTTGCACAACAAAACGGGGCCCAATGTATTCGCACCGGACCCCGTCCCAACTCTTTAGTTATCTAGCAACCAAGAGGCTACTCCTCCGAGCCGTCCTCCCCAGAAGCTTTCTTCTGCTGATCGAGCTTATGCTTACCACTTACGATAGACGTAGCGCCCAGTGTGGCCAAGCTTGCACTGGCAAGGCTCGCCATAACGATAAGGTCGCCCGTCTTGGGCATGTTACCGCCAGATGACTTGGTCGTTGTAGTCGTCGTGGTTGTAGTGGTCACCGTCTTGGAGTCATTTTGCTCTTGGGCCTGGTTGTCAGCACCGCTCTTGTCGTCGTCTTCGGGCTGTTTCTTTTCGCCCTCGGTCTTGCTCTCGTCCTTCTTCTGAGCAGATTTGTCGTCCTTCTCCTCAGAGCTAGAACCCTTATCAGATTCGGTCTTCTCGGAAGCCTTGTCCTTGGAGTCGCCCTTTGCGGCCTCGGTCTTTTCCGTGGAAACCTGATCAGAGTTGTCCTTGTTCTGGGCCGAGCCGTTATTGACGCCAGCCATCAGCGAAGAACCCAGCGTAGAACCAAGCTGCTCGGAGAAAGAAGGCTTCTTGTCCGGCGAAGCAACGGGAGCGTCCGGCGCTTTATTCGAGTCGTCCTTGGAAGCATCGGAATCAGGGGTTGCGTCAGAGCCGGAGCCGTTGTTAGAGCCGGTGTCAACGAACGAATCGCTCGAGCCGGTGGATGAGTTAGAGGTGTCAGCGTCGGTCGAACCAGAAGCGTCGCTGTCCGTATTGCCGGCAGAGCTTGAAGACGAATCGCCCGCAGCAGAGCCGTTCGAATTGGAGCCGTTCGAGGTAGAGCCGTCGTTGGTAGTGCCACCAGCAGAGCCATTACCGTCAGCATCGGTCGAGGGCGCATCCATCCTGTCATCGTTGGCATCGTCACTCGAGTCGTCATTCGAATCAGGTGTCGGCGAGGGCGCCGGTGTGGGCTCGGGCTGCACGGGCGTCGCGGCGGCAGCCTCGTCCTCAGCGATATAAACCAAGCAGTCCTTTAGCTCGTTGCAGTAGCGGTTCTTCCAGCCTTCATGATACTGGGGCTGGCTCGAATACTTGGTCGCCACGTTGTTGACCACGCTATTGGAGAGCGCCGTCACAAACTCGCGGTCGGACATATCGTTGGAAAGATTTGCCCAACGGAAGAAATCCCTGCAACCACCGGTGCCGCACATGTTGGTGATGCTCCACACCATGCCCTTGACGCAATCGGCGCGGCCGGAGATGTCAATGCCAAGAGCGCTCTTGAGCCACGCCTCGGTCACCGCATAGTACGAGTTGTACGCATAAGCGTCCTGAAGCGCCGAGAACTCGACAGGATCGGTGTTATAAGCGCCCTGGAAGGCCTCCTGCGCAATACGGCCCAGCTCGGTAAGTTGGCCGTTCTCGTACATGGCATTCCTCGCGTTGGAAATCTCGCCGCCGCGATCAATCGCATCCTTGAGCATGCTGTATTTTTCGGGGCTGTAGTTGTAGACCTGCTTCATAAACGGAATGAGCGACCAGCGGCGATCAAACTGATAGTAGCCCAGTGCGTTATAGCCGTCACCGTACGAAAAGCCCTGGTTGTAGTTGCCATGGCTCTCGTACTTGGTAAAGTACTTCATCTCGGGAGTCACGTTGACAAACGAGACTCCCTGGACCGACCTCAACACGCCCGAGAAGGACTGTTGGGTGTAAAGGCCCTTATCGATATCGGTGGCATCCGAGGCAATGCCCGGCGTGGGCTCCTCGGCAGCGGCGGGTGCCGGCGCGGAAACGGCGCCAAACGAAAGCGCCAGCGTCAGGCCCGCGACAATAGCAGAATGCTTGGGCTGCATAAGATCCTCCCTGCATTGGTGTAGTTAAAGTTCAGTTTGCAAAGATAAAAATTGGCTCTTCGGTGGTTTCTGTGGGAGAGATTCCGGCATAGGCCCAGCTCAGCGGGC
>CABRWN010000187.1 GCA_902474645.1 uncultured Collinsella sp. | reverse complement strand
GGGTTTGCAGCGTCAACTGGTTACGCGGTTTGGAAAAACCGCGTAACCCCTAAGGCCGCTGGCCCATACCACCCTCGAGGGTGACGGTCTCGCCGTTCATGTACTTAAAGTCGGGACCGCAGAGCTGAACGACAACGCGGCCGATTTCCTTCTCGACGTCGCCGTAGTGACCCGCCGGCGGCATGTGGACGTTGGCCTTGAACGCCTCGGGATAGGCATCTTGGAAGTTCTCGAGCGCAGCGGTCCAAGCAAGCGGGCAAACGATATTGACGTTGATGCCGTCCTTGCCCCACTCGTTGGCGGCAACGCGGGTCAGGCCGCGGATGCCCTCCTTGGCGGCAGCATAGCTGCACTGGCCATAGTTGCCAAACAGGCCGGCGCCCGAGGCAAAGTTGACCACGGAGCCCTTGGTCTCCTTCAGGTGCGGATAGGCCTTCTGCATGTACAGGTAGGTGGCATACAGGCCAGAGTAAATGGCAAGGTTAAACTGGTCCATAGTGTGATCGGCAATGGTCACGCCCGAAGCGCTGGCCTGAGCGTTGTTGACGACGGCGTCGATGCGGCCGAACTCCTCAATGGCCTTGTCGATGACGTTCTGGACGACGGCCTCGTTGTCCTGACCGGCCGAGACATCGGCCTGAACAGGCAGAACCTTGACACCGTACTCGGCCTCGAGAGACTCCTTGGCGGCCTCGAGCTTGGCGACGTTGCGGCCGGTGATGACGAGGTTCGCGCCCTCCTTGGCAAATGCGATATCGATGCCGTAGCCGATGGAGCCAGCAGAACCGTCCTTAAGCGTGGCCTTGCCGCCGCCGGTGACGATCACGGTCTTACCAGTGAAAAGTCCCATACAAAGTCCTTTCAAATCGCGACGGGCACGCCCGCCGACTGCACGTATCCAACTTCACGCGCCAAAAGCTGAGATGCAACTTTAGCGTGTTCAAGCAAAAATAAAAGACCGCGGTAGGCGAACGGCACCACGTCGTTCGGCGAAGGGATTGTCAAGTACAAACTGGATAAAGCGGCCGAGTTATTGTTATCAGATCGAGCCATCGAACACGTTTTGAAACTTTGCTGCGGCGCGCGGGATGTCGGCACGAGACTTTATCATAGGGTGACAAACAACGATGAGGAGCACATGCCTATGACAGACGAGTTGGACCCCCAGACTCAACAGCATATTGATCATTCCGCAGACGCCGTCGACGACTGCGATACTCCTACCTGCGTCGACGTCTCCACCGATGCGCCCGCCACCGCAGATGCGCCCGCTGCCGCAGATGTGCACGCCGATGCGGATAAAGCAACAGACACAGACGATACTGTCGAGCAGGACGAAAGCGAGCAGCCGGAGCCGAGCGATGCCGAACCCGACACAGACCCCGCGCCACAGGCGGCAGGCCCCATCGAGGTCTCTTCGGAAGAAGAGCTCGATGCCGTCATGGACTCCATGATGGATGCTGTCAAAGCGATGAAAGACGCCGTCGCCGATGCCGATATTGATGCCGAAGAAGAGGAGGCCGCCGAGGCGGCCTCGACCTTTGTGCCCGGCGAGACTCCGGTTGCCGACCAGGGCAGCACCATGCCCTCGTTTCTGCAGCTCGAGCACCCCACGATTGGCGCCGATGCGGTCGATCCGCACGCAGCAGGCTTTTCTGTGGTCGAGGGCGGTACCGGCAATATCGCCGCGCCGCAGGCTGCCGATGCGGGAGCCGCGATCTGGGGACCGCTGTCTCGAACACTGCGAACGCCGTGGGCACCTTTATCGCCCAAGGCGCCTCGGCCATGCGCGAGATGAACGCCGCGAAAAAGGCACTTGCCGATGCCCGCGCCCACCTGGCCGAACTTGAGCAGCGCATTGCCGATCAGGCCGAGGAACTCGAGACGCGCCAGGATATCGCAGGCCGCTACGACCAGATCGTCGCCGACCAGCGCCAGGCGATTGCCACGGCCCAAAAGACTGCAGCGGCCGCCGAGATTGACCGTGATGCCCACGCCGCCAAAGCGACAGAGCTCAAGGGTCAGTTCGAACAAATGAAGACAGAGGATGATGCGACTGAGCTCCGCCTGAAGGCCGCGCTCGACGCCGTGGAAGCCCGCGAGGCGAGCTCGCGCGAGAACGGCAACCGCCTCGTTCGACGTCTTGAGGATTCCAAGCGCATCCGCGACAAGGTGCAGGCCGAGCGAGACGCCGGCATTGCCGCCGCACAACAAACCGTCGACGCCACGCGCGCCCAGCTCGAGACGCTGCGTCATGAGTATGCCGAGCTGCAACGCAATCCCTCGGCAAATCCCGCCAACTATACGGTGCGCACCAGCGAGCTCTCGATGCAGATCTCCGACACGGCAGATGCCCTACGTAAAGCCGAAGAAGATGTCCCGCGCATCACCGCCGACCTTGAGCACTCGCTTGCCGCAGCCGAGCAGGCCGTCGAGCAGGCTCAAGCCCCTATCGCCGACGCAAAACGCGCGCACCAAGCCGTGACGACCGAAGCCGATGCCGCGCGCGACGAGCTGCAGACGGCGAAGACAGCCGCCGCGACTCGTCAGCGCGAACTGCGCGAGAAGATCGCCACCGAGGACAAGGCACACCGCGACCAGGAGCAGACCATCGCCAACGCCCAAGCTGATGCCGCACATGCGCAGTCGATCATCGAACAGGCGACCGAAGTGCACGACCACCCAGAGATCACTGAGTCGCTTGCAGGATCCTTGGCCCGAGACAAAGCCGAACACGCCGAGACCGAGCGAGAAGTCGCCCAGCTCGAGGCCACCGAGAACGCGGTGCGCGAGCGTACCCGCGACTCACGCATCAAATTCACCGGCGCCATCGTCTGCATCGTCGCCGCAATCCTGGTGATCATCCTAGTCTGGCTGTTCGCAAGCAAGTAAACCAGCCGCCAAAAAACGCTCAACGCAGTTGCGGTGAGATAGTTCCTGTTTAGCCCCAAAAAGGCCAATTCAAGAACTATCTCACCGCAACTTATTAGATTGATGCAAGGCAGTCATTGGGGACGTTCTTAAACGACTAGTCGAACAAGAACGTCCCCAATGACTACATCGACAACCAAAGAAATGCCGATGTTATGGCAGAGTCAGCGAGCGGGTCGCATTTGAGGCAAGGTGACGTGAAACGAAAGGGCGCTGACCTTCTGGTCGCGCCCTTGAAGTTGA
>CABRWN010000186.1 GCA_902474645.1 uncultured Collinsella sp. | reverse complement strand
TGCGGATGAATGTGGGAGGATTTAGAATAAAGTCGATAATCAAGGCTCCAGTGCCAGAAACCCACTCGCGTTGCGGGAATCCTTGCATAGCCGGCTTAGATCTGGTATAAGAATTTTGGTGGCTGTTTCAGCTACCTCCAAGTGCCGGGGGCTTATCCCCCGGCTTTTATTCTATCCAGGGGCATATATTGGCGCGAGACCTGAGCATATTCGTCGACGAGAGCGGCGATCGGGGCGGAAAGGCCCGGTACTACCTTTTGACCCTCGTGGTCCACGACCAGTCGGAGGGCATTGCCGACAAGGTCTCCCGATACGAGCAGTCCCTCGCCAGCTCCGACCTCCCGAACATACCGTTCCATTCTGAGCCGCTGCTGAACGGCCACGGGCCGTACGAGGGGATCGACCTGCAGGCGCGCAAGAAGATGCTGTACTCGTTCAACGTTCTGGTTCAGCGCCTTCCCGTCTCCTATAGAACGTTCGTCTACCGCAGAAGCGAGTTCGAGGATCTGGCAAAGCTCACCTCGCGCATGAAGCGCGATATTTCGGGCCTTTTGTTTGATCGCTTAGAATTCTTTCAAAGCTTCGACGAGGTGAAGGTCTATTACGACAACGGCCAGGACATCGTGAAGCAGGCGCTCGACCAGTCGATCGGCTTCGTGCTTTCCAAAGGCGTCGTCGAGCGGCGCAAGACTTCGATGACCGACTACCGTCTCGAGCAAGCAGCGGACTACCTCTGCACCATCGAGCTTGCGGCGGTCAAGTACGCGGCGAAGGAAGACGGCGAGACTTACAACAAGTTCTTCGGCGGCATAGGCACGTTCAAGAAGAACTGGCTCAAGCAAGCGCGCCGCAAGATGATCAAGTAGCGGGATGCTGCCAAGGGGGCTTTTCCGCCCCTGTCCTCTGATCTCCCGAATCACCCTTTTCCAAGCCACTCGCTACGAACCCCGGCGGAAACCAGGGAGTGATTAAAGGAGCGACCTGCGGTTTTGCGAATCAATTGAGGCATTCCCGAAATTGCGAATCAAGGGCCTGATTCGCCCAAATTGCGCACGAATCAGCCCTTAGGCGGTACGACGCGACACGCATCGACAACACTCGGACTGGACTAGCCGCTGAATGGGAATAGAAATAGAACATTTGTTCTTGTTTTTCATACGGATTCGTACGGTTCCGATGGCGATTGATGGGGGCGTTTCGCAACCACCGCACCTGCAAGCCACATGGTTTCACAATCGGGCAAAAACTCAGAAGGCTCCTCGTGAAAAACGAGGAGCCTTCCCGTTTCCTTCGGCGCGGGCGGATCACCCACCGCCGATCTAGAGGCACTCGGTCAGAATCTGAAACACCTCGCTGCGCTCCAGTTTCTTGGCGCAGCCGCCGGTGAGCACGCAGGTGTCCGCAACCTTGTGCAGCGTCTCGCCGGACGCGTCGGAGCCCATCTCGGCGAAGCTCGTGGGAAGCCCCATCTCGCCGATGAACGTCTGCAGGCGGTCGATGCCTTCGAGCGCCACCGTAAGGTCGTCTTTGCCCTCGCCGTCGACGCCCCACACCTCGCGCGCCCAGCGGGCGAACTGCGCGGGCGCCTCGGGGGCCAGGTGGCGGTAGAGCGCAGGGTGGATGACCGCGAGGCCCATTCCGTGGTTGGTGTGGGTGTACGCGCCGTACTGGTGCTGGATCATGTGCGCCTGGAAGTCCGTTGACTTGCCGATCTTGAGCACGCCGTTCTCGGCCATGGCGGAGTCGTATACGAGCTCGCTTCTGGCATCGAGGTTCTGGTCGTCGTCCGCGATGATCCGCATGTTGCGGATGACGTTACGCTGGATGGCGAGGTTGATGTCGTCGGTGACGTTGCGTCCGCTCGGGCTTCCGAAATAGCTCTCCATGCAGTGCGAGAGCGTGTCGAACGCGCCGCTCATGAACTGCGCGTGCGGTACGGTGAGCGTGAGCGCCGGGTCGAGCGCCGCCCACATGGGCATTGCCCCCAGATAGGCGCCCTTCACGTGTGTCTCCTCGTTGGTGATGACGGCGCCGTTGTTCTGCTCGGCGCCCGTGCCGGAGAGCGTAACGATGCAGCCCATGGGGATGAACGAGCTCGGCATCTTGCCGTCGGCGTGCTCGAACGTCTCGATGTCCTCGTCAAGCATCGCCTGCGCGGAGACCACCTTGCAGCAGTCGAAGACCGACCCGCCGCCGACGGAGAGAATGAAGTCGACCTGCTCCTCGCGTGCGAGCGCGGCGCCTTCCTGGCACTTCTCGTAGGTCGGATTGGGCATGATGTCGCCGAAGTCCACCACGCGCTTGCCCGCGCTCGTGAGCTTATCGACCACGTGGCCGTAGACGCCGGTTCGCTTGACCGAACCTCCGCCGTAGGCGAGCATCACTGTCTTGCCCATGGCACCCATCTCGGCGTCGAGTGCCTGGTCCATGGCCCCCTCGCCGAAGTAGTTCCTGACCGGGTAGTCGTACGTGAATGAGTTCATGGCAATTCCTCCTAGTAAGTTATCAGTGCGGTCTGACCGCTCGTCTACACGTTGCGCACGAGCCCGGACATCCATTCGATGGTGGCGGGGTCGTGGTGGTCGAAGAACGCACTGCGCCCGGTGTCGAGCGCGGCGATGGCGACCATCTCGTCGTCGCCCAGCGCGAAGTCGAAGACGTCGAAGTTCTGCTCCATGCGATCGCGGTGCGTGCTCTTAGGGATGCAGACCACACCGCGCTGCAGCAGCCAGCGCAACACGACCTGGGCGACCGTCTTGCCGTGCGCTTCGCCGATGCGAGCGAGGACCTCGTTGCGGAAGAGGTCGTTTCTGCCCTCCGCAAAGGGTGCCCAGCCCTCCATGGCCACCTCCTTGCCGGCCATGTACTCCTGCGCCTCGCGCTGCTGGAAGAACACGTTGCACTCGACTTGGTTCACGGCGGGGGCGATGCGGTTGAACGAGATGAGGTTTGCGAGGTGATCGGGGTAGAAGTTAGCTGTACCTATGGCGCGGATAACGCCCTGCTCGTAGAGCTCCTCCGTGGCGCGCCACGCGCCGAAGACGTCGCCGAACGGCTGGTGGATGAGGTAGAGGTCGACGTAGTCGAGCCCCAACCGCTTGAGCGACGCGTCGAAGCCGCGCTTGGCCCCCTCGTAGCTCGCATCCGACATCCACAGCTTAGTCGTCACGAACACCTCGTCGCGCGGCAGGCCGCTCGCACGAATGGCGGCCCCGACC
>CABRWN010000185.1 GCA_902474645.1 uncultured Collinsella sp. | reverse complement strand
AACCGCGCATGACCTTGTCATAGATACCGATATTGCACACCACGGTGCGCCCGCTACCGCAGTCATTAGACCAAATGAGCGGGGCGCCCGCATCGCCAGTCTTAGCCCACTCACGCGCCGTCTCGCGCAGCGATACAGAAAGCGACGAATCAAAGGGGTCCGAGAGCTCGTAGCGCTCTCCCCCGCCCAGCATAAAGTCCTCATTCGGCACAATGCTTTCGGCTTTCACATAGTCATATCCGGCCGATTCGATGCCAAGCTTGGGAGCAATCACTTGCAGATAGCTCGAGTTATTCGGCGGCATGGCGAGCATAAGCGAACCGCCGGCACTCACCCAACTCATAATGTCGGTCAGATGCGTACCGAGCCCATCGAGCGACGGCATAAGCAAAATCACGCGATCGAAGGAGGTCAGCGAGGGAATGGCATCCGCGCCATCCAGGGCAAGGTCAACGTCGCGGTGCGCGATCTTCATGTCGAGCAGGATCTGGTCGAACTGCTCCTTTACGTCCTCGACGCCAGCTTGATCGGAATCGGTAATGACCAGGCACGTGGGCTTTTGGCCAAAGATTGCCGAGGAGGCCGGCACCGCATCGTTGGCGGCAAGCATCCCCAGCTTATGCTGGCCCGCACTGTACTGCACGCCGGCACGCTCCACCAGCAGCACGGCGGCCATGGCAATAAAAACCGCCCACACCACGAGCAGTCCCATCCAGCGAAAATGGCCCGCACGGTCGCGGATATGCTGCACCACGCTCATCGGGCCTCCTCTCCGTTGCGCCAAAACGCCAGCTGCTCGCGGTTGGCGGCGCTCAAGTACACATGCTGTTTGTCGATCGCATCGATCACGTGGTGGACTTCGTCACCGTCGCGGCGCATCACCGCCAGGCGCAGGCAAAGCATCCAAACCTCCTGCTCCTCGGGCACGTCGAGCACAAGCTGGTCGGTCACGGCCTGCGCCTCGTCGATCTGGTCGACATCGGCCAGCGCCGCGGCATACCGAATACGCAGCTCAACGGAGTCCTCGCGCTCGCAGCGGCGCGCAAGCAGGCGCGCATACTGCTGACGCTGAATCTGAGCTACGCGCCCCTCGGCCAAGCCCGAGTCCAAGTATTCACCGAGAAAATCGCAGTATTCGTCAAGGTTTTGCGCGCTCGGGTCGGTCTTAAAGGCGCGCTCCAGCTGCTGCAGTTTAAGGTCGGACTCCTTGGAGATCTGCGCCACCGCCGTCGCGGCATAGTGCGCCACCTCAACGTCGTCGTTAAGTTTAGCCGCCTGCAGCTGCGCCAGGTAAGCGTCGGGCTCCTCGGTGAGCATGGAGAGCATTAGGCGGCGCCGGTATGCCGGGTCGTTGACGATGAGCGCCTCCTCGAGCGGCACTACGCCTGCATCAGCATCACGTTCGTGCACCAGGATGCTGCGATGCAGGTCGTCGTTGAAGCGAAGCGACTCCAGCGCAGACACTTTCAGTCCCTCGCCAAACACCGCGCTGCGGACCGATAGCAGAACCACCAGCAACGGACCCCACAGCGGCACCAGCACTATCACAGCCAGCATGTGCCCGCGCACCGGCAGCAGGCCCAGCTTCATGAGCGTCCACAGCATCAGGCAAACCAGCGCGTGAATCAACAGCAAGGCGGCAGCAACGACAAGCGAGATCAAGCGGCACCCCCCTCACCGTCACCGGTGTAAGCGATGTGCTGCAGCAGCGCCACGATGTCCTCGCCGTCGACGGGCTCCACCGCAATATGCTTTGCGCTCAGGCGCTCGCGGATAATGGGCAGATCGCACGCCTTTGCCTGACGCATAAGCAGGTAGAGCACGTCGCCGTCGACCAAGCCCGCCGCGTCGCTCTCGCGGATTGCCGCCCCAATTGCGCCCACCAGCTCGCCGACAGGCTCCATGCCCGGTACCACGCGCAGGAGTAAAAAACTCCCCATCTTGCTATCTGCCAGCGCCTGCGCCGCCGCGAGCTCTTGGCCAAAGGCAGCCTGCTTGAGCACGCAAGTGCCGTCAACGCAGCGCTTATCCTGCGCCACCGCCTCATAGTCAAAGGCACGGCCCAGCGCGCTTTCGACCAGGCCGCACAAGATGCGGAACAGGTTTTGATAATAGAGGGTCATTTGTTTTTCGGCCGCACTACGCACAAAGATCAACACGGCGGGTGCCCCGTCGCGCTCGATCGTGTATCCAAACATGGGAAGCCCCGGCGTCAGCTCGCGGTTCACCCACAGGTTCGAACGACCCCCGTCGCCCAAAAGAGGTGCAAGCTGCTCAAGTGTGAGCGAGCGTGCGGCATCTCCGGCAATCGCGGGACTTGCTGCCACCAGGCGTGCAAATGCCCCACCCGAAACATGGTAGATCGTCACCGAATCGTTCTCGAGGATCTCGCCCAAAAGCTCGCAGCACTTGCGATAGATATCGCGCGGGTTGAGTACGTCGAGCTCCTGTGTCACGGCAAAGATCTTGCCAAAGCTGTCGTGGCGACCCACGATCTGGCGCCTGTACGCGCGCTTGTCCTCGATCGCGTCGTGGTAGAGCTGCGTAAGGAACGTATTGCGGTCGCGCACAAGCTCGTTTTGATCGCGCTCCGCCCTAATGGCTTCGCTGTTGCGCAGCTGCACATAGCCGCACACGGCACCCACAACAAAGTACGCAATAAACGGCAGCCAGTTAGACGGCTCGTAAAAGAGACCCTGGAAGGTATAGCCATACTGAGTAAAGTAGCTCGCAGCCAAACCCACCGACGCCAGCAGCGCCGCAACCAGGCCAAAGTCCAAGCCATACAGCGTGCCGATCAGCACCACATAGAGCAGGCGATAATCGAGCACGTTGAGCTGGGCCGATTGGGAGAACAGGTGCTCCAGCACCTCGAACAGGACCCAGGCAACGCCCGTCTCCAGGCATTTAATAGGCAGCGTGCGCATTTGGATGCGGTCGATGGCGGCGCGCAGGGGGTTGACCTTCTTTGCGCGGCCAGCATCCCAACGCGCTTGAATGGTCGAAAGATCGCGCAGCAAGTCGTAGCGCTGAAACCAGCCATAGCGCACGCGAGCGACGTCGCTGACGGGCAGGGCGTAGCCGGCAGAATCGCCATAAGCAACGACAAGGCCGGGGAACAACGCCTTGAGGGCGTCCCCCACCTCACCCGCCGTGTGATGGAAGGCATCGGCAACGTCGAGCGTCTCAAAGTTACCATCCCAGCTGTCGAAGATACGGCGTACCAGCGCCGCAAGCTCCTCGGCACACAGCAGGGGAAACGCCGCATCCTGCGCGCCCTGCAGAGCGACCGATCCGGTTGAG
>CABRWN010000184.1 GCA_902474645.1 uncultured Collinsella sp. | reverse complement strand
TGCCGAAGGTCCTGCCGCAGCCCCGGCAGAGGTAGCGCTGCTCGCCGTTCTTCGATTTCCCCTTCTTCACGACCGCGGCGGACCCGCAGCGCGGGCAGCGTTCGATTTCGTAGGCGGAGCCGGCCGCGTCGTCGAACGCCGCCGCGCGGATCACGTCCCTGACGGACTCGATAGCGCGGCGGCGCTCGGTCTTGCTGGGGTTCGCCATGTTCCGCTTGAAGGCGATCACCAGGTCTTCGGCGTTCATGCTGCCCCCATCGTCGCGGCCTACGGGGTCAACGATATGGCACCGTGGGGACACATGTATGTCAATCCTGGTCTAACAGAGCCATTTTTAATGCGTCAATATCCAGTGTATGCCGCGGGCCATGCGCAAGTCGGTTTGGGCAAAGTGATTGCCGGGGTTGAGCTCCATCGTTGTTGGAATGCCGCGCTCGATGAGCAACGCTTCCATCGCGCGTGTGTCGTCGAGTACGTGCCTCATCATGCGGTTGGGCGTCTTGGTTTCCTTTTTGCCGAGTGACAGATAGACGGCTTGCGGGCTGCCGGCAAAAGGGGTCGTGCTGGCACGGTCGACAAAGTCGGGAAACCACAGCGACCCCGATGCGCTCGCCGCGCGGCCAAAGACATCGGTTTGCCAGAGAGCCCAAAGCGAAAAGAGGCCTGCCAGCGAGTAGCCGGCAATGCCGCGCCAGGTGGGCGGCTGAGGAAGCGACGACTCGACCTGGGGGATTATCTGATTCAGCAGCTCATCAAGAAAACCGGCAGCTTGGCCGCCGAAAGGCTCGGCATCGCGTACGGTCCCGTCGCATGCCCAGGGGCTCAGCTCGCGATTCCAATCGAGCCCGCCAATGGTGACGAGGGCGAATGGCGGACAGTCGAGCTCTCGGCAACACTTATAAACCTCGCTGCCGTCGCCCACGACCACAGGAAGGTAGATGACAGGCGCGCTTTCCGTATGATTCGAATAAACGGTTATCTGCTTTTGATGCGCTTCCATGACGGGCTTCTCTCAGTGTTGTGATATCGGCAGCCCCAATTGTCGCACGCCAGCGTATGCCGGTTGGGCTAGACCAAAGACAATCTCGTGCATCCCCTGCGGACGCATATGGAAAACGCCACCGCCGGAGGGGAGCTCGGCGGTGGCGTTGTTAAACGGTGCTGGGGCTCGGGGCCTTCGCGGGAGCTGCCATGTGCGCAGAGGCGTCTAAGAACGCTTACGGCTCGCCATGGTGCCTGCGGCGATAGCGGCTGTTCCTGCAAGGACGGTTGCCGCGATGGCCGCACCCGAGGCGTCGCCGGTTGCCGCGAGCTTGCCGGTAGTCTTGGCTTTCGTGGTTGAAGCCGCAACGGCCTTGGTCGGCTTTGAGCCCTCAGGCTTGGGGTTCTGCTTGGACTCCGCGGGCTTGCTTTCTGCGGGCTTGGTCTCGTCGGGCTTGGGGTCTTCCGGCTTGGCTACCTCGGGAGGTGCGATGGTCGTACTTTTGGCGACTGCTTTGATATAGAGGGAGTCGACCGTGGCGTCGCCCGTGCCGATGGCTTGGCCTGCCTCGTAGATGCCGTCACGGAGCTTGCGATAGTCAATGACCTTGCCGCCTTCGGGCGTCTGGATGGCGGCGTTCTCAATCTTGATGGTGCCGATTGTCTTGCCGTCAGCGCTCATGGCACGGGCAAAGATTGCCGCTGTATCTCCTTCGGCCGTTACCTTGCTGCGGATGATCGAGATGACTGCGGGTGTGACGCCCTCGCTGGTCTGGGCGATGATGCCGATGTTCTCGCCTTGGGGTTCGCGCCTCGTCTCGCCATCTTGGTTTTCGCTGTAGGGGATGGGGCCGTCGCCGTTCTCGACATAGCGGGCTATGGCCTTGACAACGGAGTCGCTGATGTAGATGTGGCCGCCCTTCTCGTTGGGTCGATCGTTTCTGGTGGAGAATGCAGCCGAAACCTCGCCTTCCGCAAACGCGTCCACGGTGGAGCCGTTCTTGACGACGATGTCGTCCTGGTAGGTGAAGAGGGCGTTGGCGCCACCGTATCTGCCTTTACTTGCACGGACCGTCACGTTTGCATGATCGAGGGTGATGCCCTTGTGGGCATAGACGCCATATTCAACACCGTTTACGTTGAGGGAGGCGTTTGTGGCTGCGAGGCTGCCCTTGGCCTCGACGGCAGCGTCTTTCTCGGAGCTTGCCTTGACCTGGCTGCCGTCCGAGATGTTGATATTGCCGCCGCTCCAAAGGGCCTCACCATCGGCTGAGCTTGCCTCGACCGCCCCGCCACCCTTGATGGTGAGGTTCTTGTCGGCTCCAATACCCTTGTCCTTGGTAGCCCTGGCGGTGACGGCTCCGCTGTCGTCAATCGTGATATTGCCGTTTGCCCTGATGCCATCCGATGCACCCGTGGCGTTGACGTTGCCCGAACCTTTGATAGCGAGATCACCTCCGGCATTGATGGCATCAAACCCAGTGCTCGTGGCGTTGACGGATCCGGCTCCGTCGATGTTGATATTACCCGTGGAGAGGATAGCGTCCTCAGTAGATGTCACGCTAAGCGTGCCGCCCTCGTCGCCTTGGATATTGAGCTCGGCATTCTCGTTAGTGCCATGAGAAACGTTGATGCTTTCGATCCATTCGGCAGTGACGATGTTGGTTCCCGAGTAATTCACGTTGAGCTTGCCTGCGGCCTGGATCTCGCCGCCGTTATAGTTGTTGAGCTTCAAGTCGTCGGCGCCGTTCCACGACCAGGTACCGGCCTCGTCGCTCGCCGCGGTGTTGTACTTGTTGCCGCCGACCTTGACCCATTCCGCTGCGAGCGAGACGCTCGGCATGAGCAGCGAGCTCACCGTGAGCGCGCACACGGCGCCCGCGACGATGCGGCGCGTCACGCGGCGCCAGCTGCCGTGCGCGAGTCCTATGCGACGGCGAACGTCGGGTTCGGCAACATGGGTTCCGGCGGTAGTGTCATTGCGTTTGGGGGTCGTGAACAAGGCTGCCATGGTTGCTCCCGTTCTCATAGGGCCTATACGACTAGATTCAGCGTATCTGCTGGATGTTGCCGGCGGTAGTGCCGTTTGGAGGGCAAAATGGCCAAAATGGGGGAGAAATAGGCCGCACGCCGGCGCAGGGACCGGCGCTAAAAGAAAAGCGCGGGGCCGCATGGCGACTCCGCGCTTTATTGTTCAGCTTTTGCAGCCTTGCCCTTACGCTACGAAGAAGTAGACGAGGAAGGCAAGGGCCGCGATCCACCCGTCCCGTGCGAAAAAGTGTCTATGAGCGCTTGCGGCTCACCACGGCGCCTGCGGCGATGGCGGCTGTTCCCGC
>CABRWN010000183.1 GCA_902474645.1 uncultured Collinsella sp. | reverse complement strand
AACGTGGTTGTTGCGGCAGCTGATCCCCGCCAGAAATTACCCTTGGCATACTTGCGCGAAAGCCTGCTGGTGCTACACTTGCAATTGCTGTTTCAGGGCGGGGTGAAATTCCCCACTGGCGGTAAATTGGGCGGTGCCAAAGGGGTGCCGTGGCGCAGGCGAGGACCTGCGTCGAGCCGATGAGTCCGCGACCCGTGCGTGTGTTGGTTCGCATGCCGGCTGAACTGGTGAGATCCCAGTACCAACGGTTAGAGTCCGGATGAAAGAGGCAGGTGATCTTATGTCTGAACAGTCGCAGCATATCCATTTTGAGAACACGAATAGGTGGAGCACTAAACAGCTCGTTACCATGGCGTTGATGTGCGCCTTGGGCGCCCTGTTTATGTACGTGCAGCTGCCCATCCTCCCCTCGGCACCGTTTTTGACGTATGACCCGTCGCTGGTGCCGGCGATGGTGTGCGGGTTTGCATATGGCCCCGGTGCCGGCACCGCTGTTGCCGCCATGGCGATCGTTATCCACGCGCTTACCACGGGTGACTGGGTCGGTGCGCTTATGAACTTGGTTGCCACGCTGGGCTATATTCTGCCCGCGGCTATCGTCTACCAGAAGATGCATACCTATAAGGGTGCCGTGATTGGCTTGGTGCTCGGCGTTATTGCCGCTACGGCGTTGTCTATGGTCGCAAACCTTACCATTGGCGTATGGTTCTGGTATGGCTCGGTCGATGTGATCGCCCCGCTCATGATTCCTGCCGTACTGCCGTTCAACCTTATCAAGACCGTGCTTAACTCGGTATTGACGCTTGCGGTGTATAAGGCGGTCTCCAACCTCATCACGCCTAAAAAGGACCAGGTCAAAGGCCGCGCATGATTGAGTGTCGGGGTGTTTCCTTTAGCTATGACGGCGCCGTGTCGGCACTCGACGGCGTCGATCTGAACATCGAGGACGGGGAGTTTTTCTGCATCCTCGGTGGCAATGGGTCGGGCAAGTCGACGTTTGCCAAGCATCTGAATGCGCTGTTGCAGCCCGATGCGGGCACGGTACGCATCAACGGCATGGATGCGTCCGACCCCGAGCTGGTCTACGACATTCGTTCGACCGCGGGCATGGTATTCCAGAATCCCGACGACCAGCTGGTGGCAACGCTTGTCGAAGATGACGTTGCGTTTGGTCCCGAAAACCTTGGCGTGCCATCGGCGCAAATTGCGCAGCGCGTACGCGAGGCGCTGAAGGGCGTGGGCCTGGTGGGCTTTGAGCGCCACGAGACACATGCGCTCTCGGGCGGCCAAAAGCAGCGCGTGGCGCTTGCCGGCGTGCTCGCCATGGAGCCGCGCGTGCTCATTTTGGACGAGGCCTCCTCGATGCTCGATCCGCGTGGACGCAAGGGCCTCATGAAGGCTTGCCACGCGTTGCATGATCGCGGCATGACCATCGTGATGATTACGCACTTTATGGAAGAGGCCGCCGAGGCCGATCGTGTCGCGGTATTTCGGGCGGGGCGCGTTGCCATGCTCGGTACGCCCGAGGAAATCTTGACACGAGCGGACGAACTTGCGCAGCTCAACCTGGATATGCCGGCGTCGTGCTGCTTGGGCATGGCGCTTCGTGCGAAGGGCGCGCCCGTTTGCGCGCAGGTGCGCGAGGTGGATATGGTCGCCGAGATTGCGCAGACTTATGCCGAGCGAAGTGGGGCAGGCACCGTGGGGCAATCTTCCGCACCCCAATCGGAAATCGTTGGCGGTACGGTTTCGGCAAGCAACGAAGATAACGTACCAGAGCCCGTCATCGAGCTATCCCATGTTTCGTACAGTTATTCGCTCAGTCCGCGCGAGCGCCGCCGCTGGCATAAGCGCTCGGCCACTGCGGGCAAATCGAGCAAACAGGCTCTCTGGGGAAACGACCCAAGCAGCCCGTGGGCGCTGCGCGATGTATCGCTGACGGTGCGTCGCGGCGAGTTCCTGGGCTTGGCAGGTCATACCGGTTCGGGTAAGTCGACGCTGGTCCAGCATCTCAACGGTTTGATTCGCCCTCAGGAGGGATTCGTTCGCGCGCTGGGGCTCGATCTGTCAAACAAGAAAGACGCCGCCGCTGTTAAGGCCAAGGTCGGTGTGGTGTTTCAGTATCCCGAGCGCCAGCTATTTGCCGAGACCGTGGCGCAGGACGTGGCGTTTGGTCCGCACAACCTTGGCTTGCCGCAAGATGAAGTCGACCGTCGTGTCGAGTCATCGCTCTCGCGCGTGGGCCTCGACCTTTCCACGGTCGGCGACAAGAGTCCCTTTGAGCTTTCGGGCGGTCAGCAACGGCGTGTGGCATTCGCCGGCGTGCTCGCCATGGAGCCCGAAGTCCTGGTGCTCGATGAACCCATGGCGGGGCTCGATCCGGCTGCGCGCAGGGATTTCCTTGAGCTTATCGATCGACTTCACCGCGATGGCCTGACCGTTGTCATGGTTTCGCATAGTATGGATGACCTGGCCAATTGCTGCGACCGCATTGTCGTAATGAACGAAGGCGCGGTGTTTGCCGAGGGAACCCCCGCGCAGGTGTTTGCGCATGCCGATGAGCTCAAGTCGATCGGCTTGGGCGTTCCCGCCGCCCAGCGTATGGCGCTGGCGCTTACGGAGGCGGGCGTGCCGCTGCGTCGCGGCGGGCTCTATACGGTTGAGTCGCTGGCAGACGAGTTGGTGGACCTGCTAATCGGTCGCTCGGGCGGTCCTTCTAACGTCGCGGACATTGCTAAATCCAAGACGGTCGCGCGAGAGGAGGGTTGCTAATGGAGGCGTTTTCGTTTGGCAGCTACTATCCCGGCGATAGTGCGATCCACCGCCTGGATCCGCGCACCAAGCTGCTCCTGGGCTTTGTGTTTTTGATCACGACGCTGACCGTCGGCGGTTTCCGCGGACTGGCCCCGGTCGCAATCTTCGTTGTCCTGATCTATGCCGTGTCCCGGGTGCCGTTGCGCCGGGTCCTATCATCGATGGCACCATTGCTGGCGATTGTCGTGGTGGTCGCAGTGCTCAACCTGTTTTCCGACCAGAGCGGGCGCATTCTGTGGCAGCTTGGCTTTTTGCAGATAAGCGAGGGCTCGCTGCATTCCGCCGCCTTTATGGCATGCCGCCTGAGCTTGATGATGGCCGGCATGAGCGCCATTACGCTCACCACACCGACACTCGACCTCACCGCGGGCTTTGAGCGTCTGCTCGCGCCGTTTGCGCGTGTGGGACTTCCTGCGCACGAGCTCGGCATGATCATGGGTGTCGCGTTGCGCTTTATGCCGCAGTTCGCCACCGAGATGAAGCAGACGGCCGATGCGCAGGCGAGCCGCGGTGCGCGCGTGACGGGAGGCCCGCTCGGCGGTGTGCGTATGCTCGG
>CABRWN010000182.1 GCA_902474645.1 uncultured Collinsella sp. | reverse complement strand
ATCGTGAGCGTCCTCGCCCCCATCTGCCCGTTCTGGGCCGACGAGCTGTGGCACGAGGCGCTCGGTTGCGAGGGCAACGCCTACACCGCCGCCTGGCCCGAGTTCGACCTGGCCGAGTCCGTTGAGGACACGGTGCAGATCGTGGTCCAGGTGCTCGGTAAGGTCCGCGGTCGTGTCGACGTGGCCCGCGATGCCTCCAACGAGGAAATGCAGGCTGCTGCCGAGGCCGCCGTCGCCAAGTGGCTCGAGGGCAAGACGGTCGTCAAGGCTATCTGCGTGCCCGGCAAGCTGGTCAACCTGGTGGTCAAGTAAGCACTGCGCGCTTAACTGACGCATAAAAGACGAGGGACGATCCGGTTGGGTCATCCCTCGTTTTGTGTTGTATGCCTTGCTTAATCATTGCGTCGCACCGTCTTCTATGGGATGTGTACGAGGTCCCTAAAGTAAACGTTGCCCGTTGCCTCTTCGAACATCCAAATGTTGAGGTAGATGTCGTTGAGGCCGTTGTTCACATCAAAGTCCGGGTCGTCGAAGGTGCCCACAAAGGTGAGCATGGCGCGCGTTTCCTCGCCCGCTGCGACTGGTTGGCGCATTCGCACGTCTCGGACCACGCCGTTGACGTAGGCGTAGGAGTCCACATCGCCAATCATCATGTCGACACCGGTGTTGTTGGTCACCGTAAAGACCAGCACGGCGTCCCCGTAGCCGTCGGTGTCCTTTCCCACGCAGGTAACATGGACGCTCTCGTCTGCCTCAAGGTCGATGGGGAACTGTTCTTGGGAATCGGGACCCAAGCTCTGGGGATCGATTTCGTCTTCGTTGATTTTATCGAAGCTACCCTGTGGCGTCGTTTCCTCGGCAGCTTCGGTGCTTCCGGGAGTCGGCTCAGATGGCCCGGTTTTGCCATCGATATTGCTACATCCCATCAGGGCGAACGAGCAGACTGCGATGGCGAGCGCAGTCGTGCAGAGGGTGCCGAGACGTTTCATGGGTGCCTCCTTGCCGTAGGGTTTAGGAAGGTTGTGCGGCCAATGCGCGCGGCCGGCCTTTTGCTGCAGAATGTCCCTAGCTGTAGTTTGGCCGATGTGCACCCAAGAGCGGAATGCCCATAGGGCCCGATTCGCTTGGCGGGTTGGGACGTTTGGCCCGTTTTGGCCCTTTTGGGGGAGCGCCATATGGGGGTTCTCGCTCAATTATCCGTTTCTTGTGGAGAACCTGTGCTTGCACTCATCTGCAGGTTTGCGTTGTGCTTGCACGTTTTCGCAGCTATTGGTATAGTTTGCTTGCAAATGAAGTTGTAATTGAAAGAAGTGGGGTTTCGGCCCCGCTTCTTTTTTGTATGGATGGAGGTGCCGCAATGGTCAAGACCAAGACCGAGCAGGCGATCATCGACGCGCTCGAGGCCGTCGCTCCCCAGCACGATGTCGATATCGTCGACGTCGAGCTCGTGGGTGCCACCAAGGCCCCCTGCGTGCGCGTGCGTATCGAGGGTGCCGAGGGTCAGAGCCTGTCGCTCAACGACGTCACGGCCAACACCAAGTGGGTCGGCGATGTGATCGAGGAGCTCGACCCCATCTCTTCGAGCTATACGCTCGAGGTGTCGAGCCCGGGTATGGCGCGCCCGCTGCGCCGTCCGCGTGACTTTGCCCGCTTTGTGGGCGAGAACTGCGAGCTCACCTCCACCGCCACCGAGGGCCGTCGCAAGTACGCCGGCAAGATTGCCGCCGCCACCGAGACGAACGTGACCCTCGAGCTCGAGGACGGCGAGTCCGTTACCCTCGATTTCTCTGATGTTAAAAAGTGCAAGTTGAAGCCCACCTATGACTTCAAGCCCGCGAAGGAAGGAAAGTAAGATGGCAGCATCCGACATGATGTCCGCCCTGATGGAGCTTTGCCAGGAGAAGCACATCGACCAGCTCTACCTGATCGACCGCCTGGAGCAGTCGCTCGCCAAGAGCTATGCCGAGATCCTGCATCTTGAGTGGGGCGCCAAGGTGACCATCGACCGCACCACCGGTAAGATCTACGTCTACCGCCTGGAGCCGATCGACGATTCCATGGACGAGGAGGGCAACTTCACCGAGTTCGAGGAGATCGACGTCACTCCCAAGAATACGAGCCGCATTGCTGCCCAGCACGCTAAGGCCGAGATCAATGCCATCGTGCGCAACTCCGCCCGCGAGCAGATCTACGAGGAGTTCTCCGGCCGCATCGGCGACCTCATCAGCGGTACCGTGCTGCAGTCCACGCCTGACTTCACGATCGTCAAGATCCGCGAGGGCGTCGAGGCCGAGCTGCCGCACTTCGACCAGCGTCGTTACGAGAACGAGCGCAACGAGCGCCCGATGGGCGAGCGCTACCTGCACAACCAGCACATCAAGGCCGTGATCATCGACGTTCGCGATCCCAACTCCAACCTGCAGCCGGTTCGCGGCGAGCACAGCCGTCCGCCGATTGTCATCTCCCGTACCCACCCCGAGCTTATGCGTCGTCTGTTTGAGCAGGAGGTGCCCGAGATCTATGAGGGCACCGTCCAGATTAAGTCGATCGCCCGCGAGCCCGGCCAGCGCTCCAAGGTCGCCGTCCACTCGCTCGACGACCGTCTGGATCCCGTGGGCGCCTGCGTCGGTCCCAAGGGCAGCCGTGTTCGCGCTGTCGTGGGCGAGCTCCGCGGCGAGCGCGTCGACGTCATCCTGTGGGATGCCGATCCTGCCGTCTACGTCGCCAACGCCCTGTCGCCCGCTAAGGTCACCCGCGTCCTCATCGACGAGGAGAAGGCCTACGCCGGCGTCATCGTGCCCGACGACCAGCTGTCCCTCGCCATCGGCAAGGAGGGCCAGAACGCCCGCCTCGCCGCGCGCCTGACCGGCTGGCACATCGACATCAAGTCCGAGACGCTTGCCGCCGACATCCTCAAGAACGTTCCCGTTCACGAGGAGCCCGCCGCCGACCTGATCGGTGACGAGGAGGACGAGGATGTCCGCCGCTGCGAGTACGTGTCCGAGGACGGCATCCAGTGCCGCAACCAGGCTCGTCCCGGCTCCCGTTTCTGCGGTGTCCATGACACCGATGCCTTCGATGATGCGGAGGACCTGATCTAGCGCGCGCTCGCGTCGGGCGGGTCCCGGCGCATCTCCCACGCTCGTTCAGTCTCTAGGCACCCAAGGTGCCAGAAAGGGTAGGTGAAGTCATATGGCAAAAGTCCGTGTGTCCACCCTGGCCAAAGAGTTCGGCATGACCTCCAAGGAACTGATGGGTCATCTCGCCGATATGAAGATTCCCGCTAAGTCCGCTTCCTCCACCTTGGAGGACGCCTATGTCGCCATGGTCCGCAAGCAGCTCGCCTCGGTGATCGAGGCCCGCCGCATGCGCTTTGCCTCCTATGACTGGATCTACGGCAGAGC
>CABRWN010000181.1 GCA_902474645.1 uncultured Collinsella sp. | reverse complement strand
ACGCCAATGGTATATGGATGCGCCGTCGACGTCTTCAATACAGAAGATATCGGTGTGGAACGTAGAGCGGCCCCGCTGCGGGGTTTCCCGCTGCGAGGCCGCTCGTGATCTACGCCGGGGTTTGCCGCAGGCGTTTCTACTTGGCAAACAGGTTCTTGAGGTTGAACTCGGCTTGGACGGTGCGGAGCATGAGGTCGGTGTCGTCCAGGCCCAGATGCTGCTCGTTGGCGTCGGCGGCGAGGGTGCCGCGGCGGCGGGCCCAGTTCTCGAGCGCGGCGGGCGCGGATTCGCGGGGGAGCGAGCGCACGTCGGCGTCCAGGCTGCGGCAGATCTGGCGTGAGTCGATGACGATGATCTTGCCTGCGCGGCGTGCCTCGGCGTAACCGTCCAAGTGGATCTTGAACCAGCTGTCCTCAAACGCGGCGTTGTGTGCCATGTACGGGTACTTCTTCATGAGCTTGAGCAGCTGCTTCTGCAGCTCCTTGTTCTCGCGGAACGGCTTTTTGCCGTCGATGTCGTCCCAGGTAATGTGATGGATATTCGACAACGGCACATCCTCGCCGCGGTAGATGTCGGGCAGGCCGCAGTAGTGTGCCTCGGCGTCGTGCGGGACGGCATCGCTGGTGAGTTCCATGATCTCCCAGCCCACGTTGATGATATAACCGCGCTCGGGTGCACGGCCGGTGGTCTCGATGTCGATACCGAGCACGGTGCCCTGGATGGGCTTGCGGGCGTAGGCCACGCCGAGCGCGTCGCGGTCGCCGCGGATTTCGCGCATAACGGACGCGGCGGTGCGCTTTTGCATCTTGCCGATGGCGGCGCAGGTGTCGGCATCGGAGAGGCCGCGCGAAAGCGTCGCGGGCGTCACGTTGCGCAGGCGTGCCTCGCCAATCTGGTCGCACAGGTCGCGGTTGCGGTCAGCCAGGTCGCGCACGGTGGCAAAGTCGAAGCTGGGGTTGCCCTCGGCGGTAAAGTACTCGGTTTCGAGCACCTTAAGGGCCTCCTCGCCCTTCTGGCGCTCGGATTCCATGGCGCCGTGATCGCCATAGATAAACATGGGGATAAACGGCTGGCGCTCGTATTCGAGTGCTTGTGAAACGTTCATATAACTGCTCCTTGGACGGGCCGCACCGCGCGGCTCGGGTTCATTGAGATGTGGCGAGATGATAGTTTACCATGGGCAACTATTGGCATCGCGCCTAGGACAACTACAATACCCTAGTTGACCGCTAGGACTTTTACAATGCTGCCGAAAGACACGAAAGGTTCCATCCGTCATGGATTTGCTGATTGATATTTTGTTCGACGCCGGCAAGGACACGCTGTCGCTGGTGCCGTTTTTGTTGGTGACGTATCTGGCCCTCGAGACCTTGGAACACGTCGCGGGCGACCGCGTTAACGGGGCCATCAAGCGCGCCGGCGCCGCGGGCCCCGTGGTTGGCTCGCTGCTGGGCATGGTGCCGCAGTGCGGCTTTTCGGCAATGGCGGCCACACTGTACGCCGGTCGTGTCGTGACCTTGGGCACGTTGGTGGCGGTGTTCCTTTCGACCTCCGACGAGATGCTGCCGCTGCTACTTGCCGAGCAGGTTCCCGTGCAGACTATGGCGATGCTTTTGGCTTCGAAAGCGCTGATCGCACTGGTCACGGGCTTTATCGTAGATGCCGCCATTCGCGGTCTGCGTCGCAACGCCCGCGCGCATGCGGCGATTCGCCGTACCGTGCTGGGGACCGCTGCTAATCCGGCTCATGTGAACTGCGCGCACGACGATCACAGCGGCGGTGACATCATCGACGAGGTGGCCGAGGCGGGCGTGAGCGCCGATCACATCCACGAGTTGTGCGAGCGCGACCATTGCGGTTGCGATGAAGACGAGGACGAGGACGAGCACGAACACGGACATGGACACGATCACGGTCATGAGGGCGAGCATGAACACCATGATGGCCACGGTCACTCCCACTCTCACGAGGGCACGCCCCTCCTGTCGATCATCCGCAGCGCGATCTCGCATACCGTGCAGGTGTCGGTATTCATTTTCCTGGTGACGCTGATTCTGGTCGCCGTGCTCGAGACCTTCGGCGAGTCGGCGATCGAGCAGTTCCTGCGCGGCAACGAGACGCTTGCGGTCCTGGGCTCGGCGCTTGTCGGCCTGATCCCCAACTGCTCGGCCAGCGTCGTCATCACGCAACTGTACCTGGAAGGCGCGCTGCAGCTGGCCCCGATGCTCGCCGGCACGCTTATCTCCGCCGGCGTGGGCTACCTGGTGTTGTTCCGCACCAACCGCAGTGCCCGCGAGAACGTCATGTTCCTGGTCATGATGTACGTCATCGGCGCCGGTTGGGGACTCGTTCTCTCCGCCTTTGGTCTCTAAGCCCAAAAATCTACCTTGTTTAGCGTAACAGCTCGGTGAGGTTGCGTTTAAAGCGGGCGCGTTCTTCGCTGGTAAATGCCGCCGGTCCGCGAGTGCGTCCGCCGGCGCGGCGTACCTTCTTTTCCTCGTGGCGAATAAACAACTGCATGTCGATGGTCGCCTTATCGTAGACGCGTCCGCGCACGCCGATGGCGGCGGCATCGCGCCCGAGCACCATGCTCGCCAAGCCAATGTCTTGCGTCACGACTACGTCGCCCGCCTGCAGGCGTTCGACAATGGCGAAGTCGGCGCTGTCGGCGCCCACGCTCACATCGAGCGTCGTGACCCAAAATCCGCGTCGCGCATGCTCGACGTCGCGCGGATCGTCGCGGCGAATGTGGCGTTCCAGGTTTTGTGTGCTGTTGCCGGCGATAATAACGGCGACGCCCGCTCGCCGCGCGCAGTCAATCGACTCGCGCGTGACCGGGCAGGCGTCGGCATCAATAAAGAGCGTTCGCGGCATCTAGTGCACCAGTTTGCCAAATTGAATAGCGCGAACAATCAGCGTTACGCCAAACACCAGCAGCGCGGCGCCGCTAAAGATGACGAGCATCTTGGCCGACCACAGCGGATAGATAAACACGAACATGCCGGCGATGATGGAGAGCGCGCCGCTCAGGATGGCGAGGGCACGGTTGGACGAAAGCTCGGACTCCAGAATGGACATGACACCTTCGACGATCCAGCCAAAGCCGGCCACGATAACCACCATCGTGGTGAGCGTCGCGGTCGAGAAGGCCTGGTTGCGCAGGATTATGACGCCGCCCAAGATAATGAGTAGGTTGGAGATGATGCTCGTCACGCGCCAGCCGGTGGGCAGCAGCGGCTCAAAAATGGCGGTGAACAGCCTGATGGCAGCAGTGATTACAAAGTAAAAACCCAGGACAGTCGTCAAAAAGACGAGGGACTTGGCGGGTGCAAAAAGCAGCGCGATACCAGCAATGAGCGCTAAGACGCCCGTGATGGCGTAGATCCAGCGTACGGCCTTGACGGCTTTGCCCGCCATGCTTTTCGGCTCTTCGGTGGTTTCTGTGGGAGAGATTCCGGCATAGGCCCAGCTCAGCGGGC
>CABRWN010000180.1 GCA_902474645.1 uncultured Collinsella sp. | reverse complement strand
GAGCGCGAGCCGCTGTTCGAAGCCGACCCGTGGCGCTGAGTGCCACCCAAAAGGCCATCAATAAGTTGCGGTGAAATAGGGACTGTTTTGCGGTTTGACCAGCAAAAACAGTCCCTATTTCACCGCAACTGCGTTAGGGATTTTTCTACAGGGGGACGGGGTAGTCAAAAAAGTCCCGTCCCAAATCGACTGCTCGGGGAGTCGCATTCGAACTTGGTAGTCCTCTCAGCCACTCGACATCCTTCGGAGCAGTAATAGTGAAAAAACTTGCGTAAGTGTTAATCAAGTCAGACAAAATCTTGCTCTCTAATTAATCAAGAATCGGTATAATTTTGATTAGCTAGAGAGCAAGATTGGAGAATCATGGCATTCAACGACTTGATCGCCCAGAAAATAAAGGACTTTGAACAGCAGGGGGTTCCGCAGGTCTTTGAGCGAGACCTTGATCTAGGAAACCCACAGGAGCCAAAGCGCGACAACATCGTAAATGTGATTGTGGGGGCCCGCCGTTGTGGAAAGACGTATCGCCTGTATCAGGAGATGCGGCGGCTTCAGAGCCGGGGCGTTGAGCTTGACCGGATGCTTTACTTTAATTTTGAGGATGAGCGCTTGCGCCCGTATGAGCCATCGCTGCTGGCGGACGTGCTCGACACGTTCTATGCGCTGTATCCTGCGGCTCGAACCGAGGGCGCTTACATTTTCTTTGACGAGATCCAGGAAATTCCCGAATGGGGTGCGTTTCTGCGGCGTGTGGTCGATACGGAAAAAGCGACCGTCTATGTGACGGGGTCTTCTTCTAAGATGCTGTCCTCAGAACTTAAGAGCGAGTTCAGGGGTCGTTCTCTTGTGCGAGAGCTTTTTCCGTTGAGTTTTTCGGAATACGTTCGATATAAGACGGGGAGCGTTCCCGAGCCAGATGCGACCTTTTCCCCGAGCGATGCAGCGCTGCTTCGACATCATCTGATCGGATATCTTGAACGAGGGGGATTCATCGCGACACTTGAGCAGACGCCTGCAGACGCGATTCAGCTGCTACAGGAATATGCTTCGCGAACGGTCGCCATGGACGTCGTTGAACGTTACGACGTCAAGAACCCTCGCCTGGCATCGCTGTTCTTGACGCGGTGTATGGCATCTTCGGGACGAGAGCTGTCAGTGAACAAAGTGTACAACGAGTTCAAGAGCAGACAGATACCCGTCAGTCGTAATTCGCTCAGCGATTTACTTGAGTATTATGAGGACGCCTACCTGTTATTTTCTGTGCCGGAGTTCACGCGTTCACTGGCAAATAACATGCGGTCTGCGTCTAAGGTCTACGCTGTCGACCCTGCGATGTTTGGAGCATTCTCTCCGGCATCGGCATTGGACCAGGGCCAGAGGCTCGAGACCGCAGTGTTCAATGCGCTAAGAAGAAAGACTCCCGCGGTGAGGACCGGCTCGGTCTGCCGCCTGCTGATCAAAGAGAAG
The DNA here is from genome assembly GCA_902474645.1 of uncultured Collinsella sp. Taxonomy (GTDB): domain Bacteria; phylum Actinomycetota; class Coriobacteriia; order Coriobacteriales; family Coriobacteriaceae; genus Collinsella. The sequence continues at coordinate 2,012 of CABRWN010000180.1, read as the reverse complement.
AGCAAAAGCCATGAGGTGGACTTTGTGGCTGGGGACGCGCTTCTCATGCGGGCTTATAGCCTGATTCAGGTGAGTGCGGATATGGCAAGTGAGAAAACGCGCGAGCGCGAAATTGCCGCGCTTGATGCCTCGATGGCCCAGTTTGATCTTGGCGAGTCGGCAATCGTTACCATGGATGAACAGACCGATATTCCATGCGAGCACGGTGTGGTACACGTTATGCCCGCATGGAAGTGGCTCCTTGCCTAATCATCTATGGACCTGTGGGGTCAGGACCTCCTGGCTCCTTCATCACGGTTGGGGAGCACCTTGCTGTGCCCGGCTAGTCCTGGGCTTTGATGCTCGGCAGGAGAATCTGGGCGAGGTAGTCGGTCTCGAGTTTGGTCGCGGTGTCTGCCTTGCCGTCTTTGCCGACCAGTACGTTCTTGATCTGGCTATAGGTGTAGCGGTTGCCGGTCGTCAGCTCGACAAGCTCAATGGCCGTGTCCATGGGGTAGGTCGACACTGGATCCTGGGTGCGCCCGTTGATAGTCTGGGGCACCACGTACGGATAGACGGGGCCGCTGGCGTAGACGGTATAACCGTTGCCTAGATTGGCCGCACCCAAAACCGTATCGCCCTCATCGGGCGTAAAGCTCTCGCCCTCGCGCACCGCGACGAGCGTCACGATCGGCGTATTGCTGTCGTCGGCAAGATAGATGCATAGCGTGCTGCCATTCTGCCAAGTCTCGACCTTGCCGTACCACTCGACGGGGATATCGAGCTGGTAAAGGTCGGTTGCCTTGTGACGGGCGTCGGCATCACGGGCCGCCTGTGCCTTTTGCGCGCTCACGGCATTGACGGCGGCGTCGCGCCGCGCGGTTGCCGCCTGCTGGAGCACCTTGGCGGTGGCGGCGGAGCTCGCGCCTCCCTCCTCGGCATATTTGGCGGCGGCATCGATCTGGTCGTCGGTTACCGTGTCGGCCGAAGGCACCTTGAGCTTAAAGGTAGCCTGGGCACTTAAATCCTGTCCATCGCTCTTAACGGTGGCCTGCGTCTTGGTGGTCGGGACGGTATAGATGGTGCCGTCGGCCGCGATGGGGGAGGCAGCGATGGAGAGCGTGTAATCGCCGGGCAGCAGTTTGATGCCGCGGCCGTGCTCATCAACGTAGAGCGTTTCGCTCACGGATGAGCCGTCGGAGTCCTGCCCGCTCACCTGTACGGGAATCTTGGAGCCAGTGGAACAGTCGAGGCCCGCGGCATGCACGCCAATCTGCACCGACATCATCGTGTGGGCATTGGCGGCGACAGCGGCAGCCTGCTCTTGCTGATATCCGTTCCAGGCAGCATAGCCTGCACCGCCGGCGACGAGCGCGACGGCCACGACACCGGCGACCATCAGATTGCGGCGCTTGGGCGACATCTTGCGATGGCGGACCTCGGCCTCGCGTGCCGAGGGAACGGACGGCAGGGGTATATCGCCCATGGCGATGGTCTCGTCCACGGCTGGTGCGGAACCCAGGCCAGGAAGCTCGCGGGTCAGCGAATCCTCGGCCGGCAAGCTGTCGAGCAAGACGGTTTCCTCGCCCGTGTCGGATTCGGGCTGGTTGCCGGCCTCGCTTTCGGTGTCTTCGTGATCTGCCTCATCCTCGGCAGGCTCAACGTCGCCTGCATCCTGATCATCGGACTGCGCCTCGGTTTCCGGCTCATCCTGCACATCAACGCCCGAATCGTCAAACGCAATCTCATCGAGTGAAATCCGGTCTAAGCTCTCCAAGGCCTCAGCGCAAGCTTCTGCATCTTGGGCCGCATCCTCTTGGCCCATCGTCTCATCATTCATACATCCCCCAAGCTCAATATCGGGACAACAATGTACCCAAAAACAGAGTCATATAGAGCTGTCAGGCGATCGGAAATCTGATTTTATCTGTGCGAGAGGTTTTGAATATGTGCGTGGATGCGCGCAACAACAAAAAGCGGCTCTTCGGTGGTTTCTGTGGGAGAGATTCCGGCATAGGCCCAGCTCAGCGGGC
>CABRWN010000179.1 GCA_902474645.1 uncultured Collinsella sp. | reverse complement strand
GCCCGCTGAGCTGGGCCTATGCCGGAATCTCTCCCACAGAAACCACCGAAGAGCCTAAAAAAGTCCCTGGTGCTCATGGTCTAAATATCCCCTCGGTTCTCAAAATCCGATTCCCAGTAATTAAATCCGCGCAGGTAGGCGGTCTTGTCATAACACAGGCAGTACTTAGAGACCGCTGTGAGTTCGGCCGCGCCCGGCGGCACCATATCACGCACCAGCTGCGGACAAAACTCCGTAAACTTGACCTCCATCACCAGCTTGCCGGGCTCCAGGACCGGCAACGCGGGCAGCGTCGCGTCAAAGATATCGAAGCTTCCCACCGCGGCACGCACGTTCATGTCAAACGTAATGCGCACGGTGCCCTCATCCATCACCCACGGCTCGCGCTCGTAGTCCACGATGGTCCGCGGGCGCATCAAGTTGCAGATGCACTCGATGTAGAACTCGCGACAGAGCGGATAGGGGCTCCTCAGCAAAAAGCCGTAGTCGCCAGCCAAAATCTGCTCAAACTCGCCGCTGGTAAGCGGCGCGTCCTCCTTGTAGATCCAGCTGCCGTACTTCTTTTTGCGCTCAAGCTTAATCACCTTGTCGCTGCCGTTATAGATGCGCACACGATACTTTTTGCGCATGAAAATGCCGGCGTCTTTTTCCTCGTAGGCCGAGTTGCAGTAGTCGTCAAAATACAGGCTGCGAATGGTGTAACCACCCGCCCGCGCATGCTTGTCCAGTTTAAAAACCGGCGCCATGCGACAGGCAAGCGCGGCGTGCTCGCCCTCGTTAATGAGATATTTGAGCTCGTGGCGGTAACGCTCCTGCGTGGCACGGCAAGGCGGAGCCGCCAAGCGCTCAAACAGCGCGCTAGCCCTCCTCATACGTGTCCTCCACGACCTTACCGCCGTCTTGCACGTAAAAACACTTCATGCCGTAGTGCTTGCCGTCGTCGGTCACATAGTAGTCAAACGCATCTTGCGTATTGCCGTCAGAGTTGGTGGCACGCACGCGCACAAAATACTGGCCGGTATCGGGCGCATCGCAGGTCACCTCGGGAAGCAGCACACCCTCGGCCTTAAAGACCACGTCGCTTATGGCATAGTCGCGCGCAAGCTCTACGGTGTAGCGAATGTCGCGCGCCTCAAAGTCGTAGGACGCATCCCAGTTAATGCGCAGCTTACCGTTATCGATCTGCGGCACGCCGATGTAGAACGGCATGGGCTTTTTAAAACTCTCGCGAAAGCTCTTGTAGTTCTCCTCGATCTCGGCCGGAATTGCCGCGGCGATTTGCTCGTATTGATCCTTGTTGACAGGCAGATTGTCGATATCGGGCGAAGCAAAGACCAGGGATTCAGTCACCTCGCGGTAGTGCTTGATCATCTTGCTCAGGCGTGCCTCGGTCATATACGAGCGCAGGTCCTTGACGGCGCGGTCGAGCTCACTGCGGAACGATTTGCTGCGCAGCGCACGATTGAACAGTACGTTGCCCCAGTAGTTGCTTGCGCCGCGCTCCCAGCTCGCGTAGTCCGAAAACCCGGTAAGAGAAAGCTCCAGCTTACGCAGCATGCCATCGTTATCCCAATCCAAAAAGTACCAGGTATTTGAGTTGAGCGGACTGTACAGATAGCAGTTACGGTTCTGCGTATCGCAATTTCCCGTCAAGATCTGAAACGCCATCCAATAGACCAGGTTCTCGGTATCGAAGTAGGTGTCGAGCACATCGTCGATCTTTTGCGATTCGTCGTTGAGCGCATCGAGCATCTCGATTAACTTGGTATGGTCCGAATCGCCCTTAATCTCGAGCATGCCCTCAAACGCCGCCTGGTTATAGTCGGGGTCATCCGCCAGCTTAATGGTGTCTTCGAAGCGATGGAAATCAAAGCTGTTCACCTTATACAGATGCCCGCTCTTATCCAGGCCATGTGCCTTAAGCGCCGTCTTGTTGAGCTGCTCCACCTGCGTAAACAGGCCGTAGTCCGCAAAGGTATCGTTGGACTTTTCGGTCTGGTCGCATACCCACAGATGCACAAACTGCGTACGAAGGCCCATCATCTGAGGAATCCCGCGGATAAGGTCGTAGGCCATCTTGTTGCGAAAACGCATACCCTCGCCCATGTGCTTGTTGAGCGCAATCGCGCGCTGTTGGCGCCAGGTACCCTTGCCCTTTTTGAGCTCCACCTTGTAATTCTTTTGCGAGTTCATGCTCGATGTCTGGCCGCGCACCTGCACGGTGGCATTGGGCGCTTCCTCGCCATAGCCAACCTCGCCGGCAACTGGGCCCTCTTCGTCGCCCGGCTGCAGCAGGCCCATAACCTGATAGCGTGTCACACCCATGTCGGCATAGTCATACACCGAGTACGTGTTGATCTCGGCCCAGCTGTGGTCGGTGTTCTCGGAGCTGTTGCCGCGCGAGACCGTCAGGTACATGGTCACAATGCCCGAGTCGTCGTAGACCTCGTACAGCTCGTCCTTATCGCGCAGGTGCTTGGTACCGTCCGAGGCCTCAGCCTTTTTAATCTTGTCCTGCTTTTTGACCTTTTTGGTCGAGGATTCGTCCTGAGACGAGCAGCCCGAAAGCAACAGCGCACCGGCAGCCGTGTCAAACAGGCGACGGCGAGACATCATCCTATCGGTCATCAGAACCTCCCCAATGTTTTTGGTACAGGCGAACCACCATACGTTCAAACGCACTGCGCGGCTCACCGCCCACGCACTTGTCCTCGTAGCGTTGCTCAACACGGTCGAGCACCCGGCCAATTTCGGTAAACCAGCCCGTCTTGTCAGTAGCCACAATAGGCTGCTGGCTCAGGATACGATACGGCAAGTTGGCGGTATAGGTATCGAGCCGCAGCAGCGCCACGATAAAAAACACCGCCGCACCCAACAAAAAGCCAAAGCCGTAAAACTGCTGCGGCAAAAGCAACGACACGGCGGTCGCCAGCCCGGCTATACCGGCAAACAGCCCCGAGGCCAGCACGGCCCCCTTGTAGTCGGTAAAATACAGCAAGATGAGCAACACCGTATTGCCCACGGCATACAGGCCGTAGCCCACGCACAACGTGCGAAAATACCCGTGCATCAGGTTGTTAAAGCCCAACGGCAGGGCCGAGAGCACCGTGGTCTCGAGCGAGATGACCGCCGCCGTCACAAACAGTTGTTTAAGCGCACAAAACCGCAGTTCTCGGTTGAGCGTGGCAAGCATTTCCTCCTCGGCCACCACAATGTCGCCCACCACGCCACCGTCGTTGAACAGGCTGTAGTAGTCGCGGTAGCGCGGATAAAAGTTGACCTCGACCGAGACCACAAAGTTGACGGACGTGACCAGGATCGTCAAAAACGCGATGAGTGCCGGCACATCGTGGTAGGGCGCACCATAAAACAAGCCCTTGACCTGCACGCCAATGGGACCGGCCCAAATAATCACCAGGTGCGCAAAGAGTCCCAGATTGGTTAACAGACCCGTGAGCGCCAGCGGCATAAACTGATCGAGCCACTGCAAAAAGAGCCAGGGCTGCGGTCGCTCTGAGGAAAATACCGGTATAGCAGCGCCACGTCCCAGGCGAGCATAACGCCGTAGCCCAGAGCAATTGACGCCAACAGGCCCTCGACCGGCGGCAGACCCA
>CABRWN010000178.1 GCA_902474645.1 uncultured Collinsella sp. | reverse complement strand
GGCCACATTAAGTGGCCTTCTTTGCATGCGGAACTCGCGACAAACGTAATGCCCGCCCGCCTCCGACCGACTACCAACTTAATTCTTTTCAGCCCAGGCCCCTGTGTACCGCGCGTCGAAGATCTTCAAATTCAAATAACCTGACAATCGATTCTTATAGCAGAGGCCCCTTGGCCTTTAGTTTGATACAAGTTCCGCACGAGCCGGAAAGCACTTAATGTGCTTTCCGTGCGAGCAGGACTGTTCGCAGTAGCAAACTAAAGGCCAAGGGGCCCAGTCAACCTATCAGCAGCGATTACTCAGCAGCTAGTTGAATTTGAAGATCTTTGAGGCAAGACGGTATAGGCCGAGTGTGGTTTTGTCTCCGGCCCGTCCGCGCAGATTGGTGAAGAACCCGACCACGCCGTAGCGGGCACGACGATACATGCGCTCGTCGTAGGCCTTCAAATCATTCCACAGCGTCTTTAGGCGCTCGTCGGCGCAATCTTCCTCGGAAAGCTTGGTGAGAACCGAGCAGATCGCCATCATCATGGTGAAGTAGCCCATCATGTACGAACGCAGGCGCGACGACTCAACATCGCTGTACAGGTGGTACGACTCCATCATGATACGCGTAACACGGAACTGCTGGTCCAGACGCTTGACCATCGTGGCCTCGTTGACACTCTGGCCCTCGCGACCGATAAAGTAGCGATAGAGGTCGATGTCGGCGTAGTACATGGTCTTGCAACGCGGCAGCGGCACGTATGCGTAGATATTATCCACGTAGAACGTGTGTGCCGGCATAGGCAGATTGGACTCGCGCAGCACATCGGTGCGATAGCACAGGCTGTGCATGAGCAGGTTCTGATCGGGACGGAAGTGTCCGATTTGGTCCCAAGAGAAAATCTTTTTGCGCGGCAGGGCAAACTTGTAGTCAATAGCGGTATGCGTGCCCTCGTAAACCTTTTCGTACACGTAGTTCGAGATAAACAGGTCGACGCGCTGGTCGCGCTCCTCAAAACCACGCAGAATCGACAGCATGGTCGAAAGCGCCGCACCGTCGAGCCAGTCGTCCGAGTCGACAACCTTGTAGTAGGTGCCCTGCGCCTCGCGCAGACCCGAAAGAACGGCAATACCGTGACCGCCATTCTCCTGGTGTACCGCGCGAATGATACCGGGATAACGTGCCTCCCACTCGTCGGCCTTGGCGGCCGTCTCGTCCTTGGAGCCATCGTCCACCACGATAATCTCGATATCGGTAGCGAAATTGCTTCCCTCCAGAATGGAGGTGATGCAATGGTCCATATCCTTGGCGGCGTTATACGAAGGAATACCGAATGTTATGACTTTATGCATGGCAGGCGATAATCTCATCCGAAAGATCGAGGGCGGAATTGGTCACGGCGTCCATATCGTAGTAACGATACTCGGCCAGACGACCCACCGGGTGGAAGTTCGTCAGGTTCTGGACGCGCTCAAGATAGCGCTCATAGAGCTCACGGTTCTCGGGCTCAAGAATGGCGTAGTACGGCGTCTCGCCCGAGCCGGGCGTATAGGCCTTGGAGTACTCCTTCATGATGGTGGTCTTGCCGGGCAGAACCTGACCGGTCATGTTCTTGAACTCGGTGATACGCGTGTAGTCCTCGCTCGTGGTGTAGTTGACGGTGCCCACGGGCTGGAACTGGTCCATATCGAGCGTCTCAAACTTCATATCGAGCGTGCGGTACGGCAACGCACCCAAGTCGAGGTTGAACAGCTCATCGAGCGGACCGGTATAGACGATCTCGCCGCCATAGACCTTGCCGTCGATCTTGACGGTGGTCTCGTCAATCTCGAAGAGGTCGCGGGCGTCCACGTCGCAGAACACATCAATCAGATCGTGGTCGAGCATGTGCTCGAACAGTGCGGTATAGCCCTCCTGCGGCATGCCCTGGAAGGGAGCTTGCGGGAAGTAACGATCGTCATCGCCCACAAAGACGGGAACGCGGCCGGTGATCGAGGGGTCGATCTGATCGGGCGTCTGGCCCCACTGCTTCATGGTGTAATGCAAAAAGACGTTCTCGTAGACGTAATCGGCGACCTCGGCCAAGTCGGGGTCGTTCTTCTTACGCAGCTCCATAATGGGCACCTTGACATCCTTGCCAAAGGTCTCCACGAGCTTCTGATACAGCTCCTCGCCGCGCTCGTCACCAAAGGCGAGCTTGAGACTCGCATGGTTGAAGGGCACGGGCATAAGGGTACCGTTGATGTTGGCGAGCACCTTGTGCTGATAATCCGTCCACTTGGTAAAGCGCGACAGGAAATTGTGCACGCGCTCGTTAAAGGTGTGATAGATATGCGGACCGTACTCGTGGATCAGGATTCCGGCCTCGTCAGTGCAGTCATAGGCATTGCCCGCAATGTGGCTACGGCGCTCCAAAACGGCAACACGATAGCCGATGGTCTCGGCAAGACGGCGGGCGCAAACGGCACCGGCATATCCAGCACCGACGACAATCATGTCGTACGCGCCGGCGTTAAAGCCTTCAGGCAGGCCTGAGGTAATCTGCATCGATACTCCTTGTCAAAAGCCACGGGCTCGTTAGCTGGGCTTTTCTCGAACATTCTTCGAGACATATTTATCAGAGCGATTATAGCGCTAATGCGTCCTATAATGAGCTTGCCACACAAGGAAAGCTCAAGCACCGCGGCGAACATAATTGAAAGGTAAACCCGCTAGCAGCGGGTTTATTCGTGAACAGCCGGGCGCCTGGAGCTTAGCGAAACGCTTGTAAGGAGTAACATGAGCGATTTCCTAAACCGTATGAAGTCTGCCGCCAAGGCCGACCTTAAGACGATCGTCCTGCCCGAGGGCGAGGATCCGCGCACTATCGTCGCGGCCACCAAAATCATCGAGGAGGGCCTGGCAAAGATCGTCATCCTGGGCAACCCCGACGAGATCAACGTTCCCGGCGCTACCGTCATCGACCCGCGCAATGCCGAGAAGCACGAGGAGTACGCGCAGAAGTTTGCCGAGCTCCGCGCCAAGAAGGGCGTCACCATCGAGCAGGCTCGCGCCCAGGTGATGGACGCCACCTACTTTGGCACCATGATGGTCAAGATGGGCGATGCCGACGGCCTGGTCTCCGGCGCCTGCCACTCCACCGCCGACACCCTGCGCCCCGCGCTGCAGATCCTCAAGACCGCCCCGGGCACCAAGCTGGTCTCGGCCTTCTTCGTGATGTGCACCGACACCCCGCAGTTCGGCACCGACGGCACGCTGATCTTCGCCGACTGCGGCCTCAACATCAACCCGTCCTCCGACGAGCTCTCCGAGATCGCCATCGCCTCGGCCCACTCCTGGTCCACCTTCATGGGCAACGTTGAGCCGCACGTGGCCATGCTCTCCTACTCCACCATGGGTTCCGCCGGTGGCGAGGTCGCCAAGAAGGTCCAGGAGGCCGTGAAGTTCTGCAAGGAGAAAGCTCCCGAGCTCGCCATCGATGGCGACCTGCAGCTCGACGCCGCTATCGTCCCCACCGTCGCCCAGCTCAAGGCTCCCGGCTCCTCCGTCGCCGGTAAGGCCAACGTGCTCGTGTTCCCCGACCTCGAGGCAGGCAACATCGGCTACAAGCTGGTCCAGCGCTTCGCTGGC
>CABRWN010000177.1 GCA_902474645.1 uncultured Collinsella sp. | reverse complement strand
GCTCGGCACGCAGGGCAGCCAGCTCCTCGCGCTCGCGACGGGCCTCTTCTTGGGCCTCGCGACGAGCCTTCTCGGCGCGGAGCTCCTCCAACTCGGCGCGCTCCTCGTCGGACAATGGTTGGGACTCAAGCTCGGCCATGGTACAGCCCTTTCTTTTAAAAAAAGCCGCCGACACAATGTCAGCGGCTTATCAAATCCAAGGGTGGAGACGAAGGGAGTCGAACCCTCGGCCTCTGCCATGCGACGGCAGCGCTCTCCCAACTGAGCTACGTCCCCAGGACAAGTCGATATTTTACCTACGGCTCGCCAACTGTCAACGCCCAATAACCAGTCTTTTTGGGGCGCGGCTATTTTGACAACTTTTCGAACAGGCGATCCTCTCGATGATTTTTTAATCCCCGTCCCAGAAAAATCATTGACGAACGCACTACTTTGCGCTGGTAAGAACACCGGTGGTGTCGAAGGCCGGGGTGAAGCTCTCGTCTACCGCGCCGCCCTCTTGCCAGAACATCGTCGTAAAGCCCAGGTCGTCGGCATGGTCGAGCACCTGCTCGTACTCCTCGCGCGTCACGGCGCGTGACAGGTCGCCGCCCTGCTCGCGCATGAGCGCATTGGGCGTGTACTGGTTCATGACCGAGATCGGCACGTCGCCCACCGTCTGCCACACCAGGTCCAGCACGCGACACGAATCGTCTGCATGCCCCGGAAGCACCAGGTGACGCACGATCATGCCACGCTTCATAAGCCCGTCCTCGTCCACCAACTCTCCCCCGCGGCGCTCGATCTCGCGCGCCATCTGGGCCAGACCCGACACGGCCACACGCGGGTAATCCTTTATATGAGAGAGCGACTGCGCAAGCGCCGCATCGGCATATTTAAAGTCGGTGAGCCACACATCGACCAGGTCGCCCAGCGCCGCCACGGCACTCGCGCGCTCGTAACCGCTCGTGTTGTAGACGATTGGGATGACCAGCCCGCGCGTCCGTGCCGCGGCAATCGCGGCAGGCATCAGGTGTGCATAGTGCGTCGCCGTCACCAAATTGATGTTGTTAGCACCCTGGTCCTGCAGTTCCAGCATAATCTCGACCAGGCGCTCAGGCGAAATCTCAAGGCCAAAATTGCCGGTCGAGATCTCGTGGTTCTGGCAGTAGATACATTTAAGCGAGCAACCGCTAAAGAAGATCGTGCCCGAACCGGCCTCGCCCGAGATAGGCGGCTCCTCCCACATATGAAGCGCCGCGCGGGCCACCCTGAGCGTGTCGTTAGCACCACATACGCCGCGCGCGCCCTCATCGCGCGCCGCACCGCAACGGCGCGGACACAAATGGCAGGCGGGCGAAAAAAGTTCGGTCAACGACGTCGGCATAAAACCATGCTCCAAAACAACGATTCAGCAGCTCAAACGTAAAGGGCCAGTCCGCGTAGACGGCTCCGTCCCTAAGGCGCCGTAATCGTCCGACACGATTTTTGTAATGTCAAGACTGGAATCGATAAAGTGCCGCTTTATGATGTAGGTATTCCGCCCCCCGCGGAGCAACTGGGTGAACCGTCGCGTTTATTTAGGGAGCCCACACAGTCGTACCTAGTACAGGTATCCTTCGTTGTTAAGGACGCTGGAACAGTCGATGAGGGCACCCACCTGTTTTAGGTGGGTTCATTTTCGTAACGTGGGGGGTGGTTTTCTTTTGCCCAAAATCACCATTACAGTCCATATGGATCCCCGCCGGCATCCCGACAAGCCGTCGACAACATCCCAATATCTGGTAAGCGCGTGATTATCGCTGCGTGCAATTACATGCACCCCCTTGGTCGAGTATTATGGTTCGGCTATGCCCTTTGCGCATGGCGTTCTTCTGACCTTTTCCTTCGACGCTTGGCGGTTTTTAGATTCATGGCTTCATCCCCGAGCTACATACCGTACCTATGCGTGGCAGCGGCGGCTTATATCACGACCTTCCTCGCGGTGCCCCTGGTCAAGCGCTTGGCAATTAAGCTCGATGCCGTCGACTATCCTTCTAAGCGCCGCATCAACACCAAGCCCATCCCGCGTTTGGGCGGAACGGCGGTGTTTTTGGGCCTGGTCGTTGCCTGCATTGTGCAAATCCTAGGCACCTGGTACCTAAGCTGGCCACCCGTCCTGGTGCCGCACCCGCGCCTTCACATTAGCTATCCCATGCTGGCGCTCTCCTTTACCGTCATCTTTGCGACCGGCGCTATCGACGACGTCTTCCAGCTCACGCCCAAGCAAAAGCTGGCCGGACAGGTCCTCGCCGCGCTTATCGCCTGCATGGGCGGCCTAAAAATCGGCGTCATCGTCAACCCGTTTGCTCCCGGCGAGATCATGCTCGGATGGCTCGCCTACCCCATTACCGTGATCTATCTGGTGGCATTCACCAACATCATTAACCTCATCGACGGCCTCGACGGCTTGGCCACGGGCATCTGCGGCATCGCGTCGTTCACCATGTTTTCGATGGCCGTTCTCTCGGGCCGCATCGACGCCGCCGCGCTCTCCATTGCGCTCTTTGGCGCCTGTCTGGCCTTTTTGCGCTACAACTTCAACCCCGCAAGCATCTTCTTGGGCGACTCGGGGTCGCTGCTTCTGGGCTTTGCGCTGGGCTCCATCTCGCTGCTCAACGTGAGCCGCACCGCCGCACTCACCTCGCTTATCATCCCGCTCATCGTTGCCGGCGTGCCTATCATCGACACGTTTAGCGCCATCGTGCGCCGCAAGCGCGCCCACATTAGCATCGGGCAGGCCGACAAGGGCCACATCCACCACCGCCTGATCCAAGAAGGCTACAACCAAAAACAGGCTGTGCTGCTCATCTATGCCTGGTGCATCATGCTTTCGGCCGGCGCCGCCGCGATTAACCAGGTCGAGGTGCCCATGCGCGTGCTCATCTTTACCGTGCTCGCCATTGGCTCGGCGGCCTTTGCCAAGCATCTACATCTGTTTGAGCCCGTGCTGCGCCACCATTACAACAAGCGTACGCACGAGGACGAGCTCGTCACCCCCGACGACCCCGCCTTTAAGCAGGAGGAGCAGGCAGCAGAAGAGCGTAAGGAAGAGCGCCACCACAAGCTCTAGGGCAAGCTGCCGAGGATGTGTTAAGGCACCGTTGGCCAAGCGCGGGCGCGCCGCGCCCATCGCACATACCGCACCACGCGCGTCCCTCTCCCGCCCCTCGCCTACTTACGCACCGCCCCTCCAATAAACGCGTTATCATCTTGACCCATGAACATACGTTAGGAGCAATCATGCCAAACGAGAACAGCTACGAAGTCGCGCTGCAAAAGAGCAACGCCATTCGCGAGGGCCTGGCCAAGACGCCCGAGAAGTTCACCATGCTCACCGGCGACCGCCCCACCGGACGCTTGCACCTGGGCCACTACTTCGGCACCCTCAAGGGCCGTGTTGAGCTGCAGAACATGGGCGCCAAGACCAACGTGCTCATCGCCGACTACCAGGTCATCACTGACCGCGACACGACCGAGCACATCCAGGACAACGTGTACAACATGGTCATGGACTACCTTGCCTGCGGCATCGACCCCGACAAGACCATGATCTACGCGCACTCCGCCGTGCCCGCCGCAAACCAGCTCATGCTGCCGTTCCTGTCGC
>CABRWN010000176.1 GCA_902474645.1 uncultured Collinsella sp. | reverse complement strand
CCAGCCGCGAGCGCGGCGGCTGCGGACGCCTCGGCCTCGGCCGGGGTCATGAGGAAGGTGCCCAAACCTTCGATGGGCATCTCTATGTCGTTGTTGAGCTTCAGATACTCCATGGTCTCCTCCTTAATGGTGACTTTTCGAATGCAATGCTACGGCGTTTACTGACGTGCGAGAAGTTCACGTTGGAATGATGGATATAACCATGGGGTATATACGGCACATAATGCGTGACAGGAGGATCGATGTACAACCCACAGCTTGACACTTTCATCCGCGTGGCGGAGGCGGGCAGCTTCTCCAAAGCGGCACAAGAGTCCTTCATCACGCCCACGGCCGTCATCAAGCAGATGAACCTGCTGGAGTCGCGGCTAGGCCTTACGCTGTTCCACCGATCGCATCAGGGGCTTTCGCCTACGCGAGCAGGCAGGTCGCTGCTCGCCGACGCCCGCCATATCGTGCAGTACTCTCAAGAATCAATCGCACGCGCCCGCGTCGCCGAGCGTGGAGAGAAGCGCATCATCCGCGTGGGAGTGTCGCTCATGACGCCCAGCACGCCGCTCACGAAGCTGTGGCCGAAGGTGAAGGAACGTTGCCCTGGCATGAGCCTTCAGGTGGTCACGTTTGAAAACACACCCTCGGCGGCGCGCGGTTTGGCGAACCTCGGGCAAGACATGGATATCGTGGCGGGGATTTTCGACGATGCCTTTCTTAAAGAGCGCGGGTGCCTGGGCCTCGAGCTTTCGCGCGAGCCGCTCTGGTGCGCCGTTCCCGTCGACAACGAACTCGCCAAACGCGACATCGTCACATTCGACGACCTCCACAATCACAGTCTTATGCTTATACGCCGGGGCTGGAACGCCGAAATCGACCGCGTGCGCGACGAGATACTCTTGCATCATCCTCAAATCGCGCTCGTAGACTTCCCGCAATATCGGGCGGAGGTGTTCAATCGCGGCGCGAACGAGGACCTCGCGCTTGCGACGCTGCCGTTGTGGGCCAACGTCCACCCCATGCTCAAAACCGTCCCTACCGATTGGGACTGTCTCGTGTCTTACGGGCTGCTTCATTCGTCGCACCCCGCAGACCATGTGCGGGAGTTCCTCGATGCGGTGTCTGCCGTGCTCGAGACAGAGCATCGATAGACAATCGTGAACAGATGCGCTTATGCCTATGGGAATAACGGGAACTGGCTTCTGAGCTTGCGTTTTGATACCGTCGAGTACCGCCCGATGTTGTTTCGGCGTCGCCATAGAGCAAAGCCCCTTGAGCATCGGGTGGCATTATTGAGCGTGGGCGTTATCGTAGGTATCTTTGATCTCTTCCGGCAAATTGTCGGGAATCAGCGCCTTCAGTCTATCCTCGTTGCCATCTTGAATCGCCTGCTCGTAGTACCAGCATTTGAACTTCAACATGTCCAGCGCGCGGTTCATCTTCGCGATCTCCGACTCCATGTGGGCCTTTCGCTCCTCGAACATGGCCTTGCGCTTGGGATATGTCGATGGGCCCTCCGCGCACCATTCCATGAACAGCCGGATGTCTTTGATTTCCATCCCAGCCTTCTTCAGGCATTCGATGACCCGAAGCGCCTCGAGTTCCGTATCGCCGAATCGGCGAATGCCGGACGTCCGCTCCAATTCCGGAAACAATCCCTGCTTGTCGTAATAACGCAGCGTGGAAACGGGCAGATCGAACATCTCCGCCACCTGTCCGATTGTGTACATGGTCCCTCCGGACAAATCTCGAATTTACTCCTTGACCTAAAGTTAGGTTTAGGTATTACCTTTATTTTCGTCAATACAAATCGGGAGCGCAAGGGATTTTCGCCAAAGGCGCACGCTTGCCGGAACGGTTTTCGCCGGCGGCGTGAACGAAGTGGGCGAAAGCACGGGGCATTTTGCTCTGGAGCAGGTGCAACGAATGGGCATGGGAGTCTAGGCGCGGCTTAGCTGCGCGGAAGCAGTTTTGCACTCAAAACCATCGACAGGAGGAAATCGATCATGGCAATTAAACAGACGGCAGGTAGAGATGCCCTGGGGGACTTTGCCCCCAAATTCGCACAGCTCAATGACGATGTGCTGTTCGGCGAGGTGTGGAGTCGAGAAGACGGGCTTTCCCTTCGAGACCGAAGCGTGGTGACGGTGGTGGCCCTGATGGCGCAGGGGCTGACGGATTCCTCGTTCAAATATCATCTGATGTCCGCAAAGAACAATGGTGTGACCAGGGCGGAAATAGCGGAAATCCTTACGCATGCGGCGTTTTACGCGGGATGGCCCAAGGCGTGGGCGGCCTTTCGTATGGCGAAGGAGGTCTGGGCGAACGAGGACGACGGCGCCGACGCAAAGGCCCGACACCAAAACGAGATGGCCTTTCCCATCGGTGCCCCCAACGACGCATTTGCGAAGTACTTTATCGGGCAAAGCTACCTCGCGCCCCTTTCCACCGAGCAGGTCGGCATTTACAACGTTACGTTCGAGCCAGGCTGCCGCAACAACTGGCACACCCATCACGCCAAAAGCGGCGGCGGGCAGATTCTCGTCTGCGTGGCTGGCCGAGGGTTTTATCAGGAATGGGGCAAACCGGCACAGGAGCTGCGCCCCGGCGATGTAGTAAATATTCCCGCAGGCGTAAAGCACTGGCACGGTGCGGCGCCCGACAGCTGGTTCTCCCATCTCGCGGTGGAGGTTCCGGGCGAGGAGGCCTCCAACGAGTGGTTGGAGCCCGTGGACGACGAGCAATACCTTAAAGCGACTGACAAGGAGGTTTAGGTATGGAACAGTTGAATCTGACGCAGGAATGGGACAAAGTATTCCCCAAAAGCGACAAGGTTGAGCACAGCAAGGCGACCTTCCATAACCGATACGGCATCACGCTGGTGGCTGACGTCTACGTGCCTAAGAACGCGGAAGGCAAGCTGCCCGCCATCGCCGTCAGCGGCCCTTTTGGCGCGGTGAAGGAGCAGTCCTCCGGTCTGTACGCGCAGAAAATGGCGGAGCTGGGCTTTTTTGCAATTGCCTTTGACCCGTCCTATACCGGCGAGAGCGGCGGCACGCCCCGCTATGTAGCATCGCCGGACATCAACACCGAGGACTTCTGCGCAGCGGTGGATTTCCTCTCTGTGCAGGAAAGCGTTGACCCGGAGCGTATCGGCATCATCGGTATTTGCGGTTGGGGCGGCATGGCAGTCAATGCGGCGGCCATCGACACCCGTATCAAAGCTACCGCGGCTATGACCATGTACGACATGACCCGTGTGACCGCCAACGGCTATTTTGACGCCGAGGATTCCGAGCAGGCGCGCTTTGAAAAGCGGAAAGCGCTGAATGAGCAGCGCACCGAGGACTATAAAAACGGCAGCTATGCGCTGGCGGGCGGCGTGGTCGATCCGCTACCGGAGGATGCGCCGCAGTTTGTAGCGGACTATTACGCCTACTACAAAACTCCGCGAGGCTATCATCCCCGCAGCCTGAACTCCAACGGTGGCTGGAATGTGACGTCCTCGCTGTCGTTTTTGAATATGCCGATTTTGCAATACAGCAGCGAAATTCGCTCTGCGGTACTGCTGGTGCATGGCGAGAAGGCGCACTCCCGCTATTTCAGCGAAACCGCGTACGGCAAGCTGACGGGGGACAACAAGGAATTGCTCATTAT
>CABRWN010000175.1 GCA_902474645.1 uncultured Collinsella sp. | reverse complement strand
AGCTGCGGGAACGGCCTATTCGCTTAATGTGTTCGGCTGAGATCGGAAATCAACCATTAAAATAGACGCGGCGTTATCTGGGCATTTGGCACCAAATTACGACATTTCTTTATCGATTATTTACGCTGGTAGCTGACTCGCAGCTAATCATCATTCGCTTGTCAACAAAATTGGCATCTCTTTATGTCCTTTGGTATAGAGGATATAGTTATTAACCCCTCCCCCAATATTTTTGAGTGATCTGCAAGGCAGTAGACGTCCTCACTCCTCATGATTACCGCGCATTGCCATCCACCGGAGCAAAACAAAAAGGGCGGGACCTGCTGCGCTTGCAGGCCCCGCACCGGTTGACACCCGACGGGACACAGCCGGGCGAGACGGATCCGTGCTACCGCCCCGCCTGGCCGCGATGTTCAACTACAGCCCGTTGGCCGCGTGATACGCCGTGCGAATGGCGCTCGCAATGTCGGCGGTGCGCTCACCCGAGCAGTCGCCCACGCAGGTCACGGGCACCGTCACGCCATCCAGGTCAAACGCGTTGGCCTTGGAGCCCACGGCCATCACCACGTAATCGCAGGCGATCTTCACCGGCTCCTCGGCGCCGTCCTCGGTGGTGCGAACAGCCTCCACGCCTTCGTCGGTAATGGCGGTCAGGCGAGTCTTCACGTGCTGCTCCACGTTGTGCTCTGCGAAGTCGCTCATGATCAGCGGCAGAATGGTATCGGACTCGCCCGCGGCAATCTTGTCGAGCATCTCCACGATCGCCACCTCGCAGCCGTGCTGCAGCAGGTACTCGGCAGTCTCGGTGCCCACCAGGCCACCGCCAATGACGGCGACGCGGCCGCTGAGCTCCACCTTTCCGGCCAGGACGTCCCAGCTCGAGACGACCTTGTCCGAATCGGCACCCGGAACGGGGATGACCACGTCGTGTGCGCCCACGGCCACAATCGCGGCGTCGGCGACGTTGAGGTCCTCAGCGGTAGCGGCATGGCTGAGCTCAACCTTCACGCCCAGGCCAGGCAGAATCTTCTCGTAGTACTCGACCGAGCGCATGATCTCGTCCTTGCGCGGAGGCGCAGCCGCCAGCACAATCTGGCCGCCCAAGTGATCGCTCGCCTCGTAGACGGTCACGTCGTAGCCGCGCTTGGCCGCCACGCGTGCGGCCTCCAGGCCGGCGATGCCGCCGCCCACCACGGCGATCTTCTTGTCGCCCTCGCCCGGCTTAATGGCGATGGTCGCCTCGTCGCCGTTCTCGGCATTGAGCACGCACGAGATGTACTTGCGATTTTGAATCGCGTCGACGCAGCCCTTGTTGCAGTTGAGGCACTCGCGGATGGGCTCGCCCGTGGCGGCCTTCAGCGCAATGTCGGGGTCGCACATGAGTGAGCGCCCATAGGCGATGATGTCGGCGGCGCCGTCTTCCAGAATCTTCTCGCCGGCCTCGACCGAGACAACACGGCCCACAGTTGCCACCGGCACGGAGACCAGGGCCTTAACGCGCTCGGCCACGGGCAGCGTCCAGTTGTAGGGCATGGCGCCCATCGGCGGAATGGTATCGCCCATGTTGCCGGTATGGTTGGCCTGCGCGACCTGGATCATATCGATGCCCGCACCCTCGAGCAGCTTGGCAAACTCGCAGGCCTCGTCGGGCTGCAGGCCACCCTTGCCGCGCGGCGTGCCGTCGGGGTTCTCCATGATCACGGGGAGCTTGTACTCCACCATCAGCTGCGGCGCGGCTTCCTTAATGGCGGCGACGACCTCCAGCGCGTAGCGGACGCGGTTCTCGAACGAGCCGCCGTACTCGTCGGTGCGCTGGTTGAGGATGGCCGAGCACAGCGAACCCACCAGGCGGTCGCCGTGGACCTCGATAGCGTCGATCCCGGCCTGCTGTGCGCGAGCGGCCGAGGCAGCGATGGCCTCCTTGATCTGGGTGAGTTGCTCCACGCTCGCCTCGTTTACAAAGTGCTGCATGTCGTGGTGCAGCTTGGCGTAGGCCTGGTTGCGGATCTCGTTGGACTCGGCCATCTTGGCGGCAAAGGTCTCCTCGTCGCCGGCGGCCTTGGCCTCCTGCGCGGCCTTGGCGGCGGCCATGGATCCCATGACCATGCGGCCGACACCGGGCACATCGTACTCGGGGTGGAACAGCTGCAGCGCGACCTTGGCGCCGTGCTTGTGGACGGCATCGGCCAGCGCCTTAAACGTGGGGATCTGGGCGTCGGTTGCCAGCTTGGGCGTGGGGCTTGCGGTCATGACGGGAGCGACGTCGCCGATGACGATGTAGCTCACGCCGCCACGGGCCAGGCGCTCGTAAAAAGCCAGGCTGCGCTCGCCAATGGAGCCGTCGCGCTCCTCGTAGCCGGTGGTCAGCGGCGGAAACATAATGCGGTTCTTGAGCTCAAGGGGGCCAACCGTAATTGGCTGGAGCAGCTTGGATGCAGGTGCGGTCATGAACATTCCTCTCTTGTAGGCGCGGCGGCGATGATGCCGCGTAGTTGTCTAGAGGATATGGCATGGGAATACAACAGCGCAACGGAAATCAGCGGACAGCAGGTAGCGGCAGGTGGATGGGGATGGGCGGGGCGGCCCGTCGGTTTATCTCAATCTGTAACAGTTACGCGGCAAAATCGGGTCTTACTGTTACAGATCGAGATATTCCCCTCGACCCAACCTCAACAATCTCAATCTGTAACAGCTAGACCCACTTTTGACCCCTACCTGTTACAGATCGAGACAAACCAAACCCGCCTGCTAGAAAATCTCAATCTATAACAACAACTCGGCAAAATCCGTCCCTCGTGTTACAGATTTAGACAAACACGGCCCAACCCACCGGTATATCTCGATCTGTAACACCTAGCCGCCCAAATCGGGTCTAGATGTTACAGATCGAGATTTTGTTTGAGAGGCCGAGAATTGGACCGAAAACACGGTCCCGGAATAACAAAAAAGCTCGCCGGCTAGGCCGACGAGCTGCAAGTTCTTGGTCGCGGGGGCAGGATTTGAACCTACGACCTCCGGGTTATGAGCCCGGCGAGCTACCAGACTGCTCCACCCCGCAATGTCTGGGCGCCTCATGTGCGCAAGAAAGAATATTACGCGGGAGTTCGGTAAACGACAAGGAAAATCTCGTAGAGCATAATTCCTTCATATTTAAACCCCTCGGCCCCTATCACCGTAAACTAATCGCAGCCGAGCGCCGTCGACGGCACGTATACAATGGTGCGCGTCCTTTTATGCCAACACCGGGAGTAGACATGCTGCTCGCTATCGATATGGGAAACACGCAGACGGCCATGGGCCTGTTTGACGGAGACGAGTTGGTGCAGTCGTGGCGCATGCCCACCGACCGCTCCTATACCGCTGACGAGATCCACGTGCGCCTGATGGGTTTCTTTAAGATGTACGGCCTTTCGCTCGATACGGTCGACGCGATCGCCTTTGCGGGCGTGGTACCGCAGCTCTCGCGCGAATGGCACGCCGTGGCCGACCGCATCGCGGCGGACGCCATCGTCATCGGGCCGCAGACGGCCGCGGTGACCAAGCTGCGCGCGGCGCGTCCCCAGGCCGTAGGCGCCGATCGCGTCGCTAACGCCGTTGCGGCCGAAACTTTCTACGGCGCGCCGGCAATCGTGGTGGACTTTGGCACCGCGACCAATATCGACGTCATCGACGAGGA
>CABRWN010000174.1 GCA_902474645.1 uncultured Collinsella sp. | reverse complement strand
GAACTTCTGACCTCTTCCGTGTCAGGGAAGCGCTCTCCCCCTGAGCTAAACGCCCAAATGGAGCGGACAACGGGGCTCGAACCCGCGACCCCAACCTTGGCAAGGTTGTGCTCTACCAACTGAGCCATGTCCGCTTGCGGGTTATTAATTTACGCGAGTTGTCCAAAAGACGCAAGTACTTTTTTCAAAAAACTTGTCTGCCGCATGTTCTTAATAGCCAAACGCGCTAAAGCGATTGGCTAGGCACACGATTCCAGCGCTCCGCTAAACAGCTTCACCATCTGCACGCGCGTGCCGGCGCCGTCCGTACGACGAGCAACCTCCACGTTATCGACGAGCATACGCATAAGCTTGATACCACGGCCGCGTTCCTCAGATGCAACCGGCTCGCTCGTTTCATCGATAGAATAGCCGGCACCTCGATCAAGCACCTCAACCACAACGCGATCGCCATAGGCCTGAACCGTCAGGACGCACCCGATACCGCCCGCATGGTCATAGGCATTACCCAGCGCCTCCCCCGACGCCAATGCGACATCGTAGCGCTCGTCACGGCGCAACGGAAGCGATTCAAGGAGTTCGGCGATGCGATGTCGGTAGTATGGAAGATTCTCGATACCCTGACGGACCTCGACGCTCTTACTCCAGCGAGGCAGCTCCCCCACCGGAATGGCGGGAATAGACTCCCGTGCCGGCCCCGCGACATGAAGGATATCGACAAGACGAGCAATCTCCAAAAAGCGAACAACTTCACCTGATGCATTGACGAGCGAAAGCAGGCCTTCTCGCCTCATGAGCTCACGAGCGCGCGTAAGCAGGAATGCCAAGCCCGTCGAATCGATAAAGCCAACAGCCTGACAGTTGATGACGACACGACGCACGCCGCGGCCAATCAAAGCATCCAACCGCCGACGCAGCTCAGGCACCGTGGCGATGTCGATATCGCCTGGTGGCGTCAAAACCGCTATGTCATTCCACTCATTCATACGACCATGGTTCCCCAAAAAAGCCCACTCGATGCATTCGTTTCCCCAACCGTACGGATTCAGCCCGCCCAGCGTCGTCTATGAACGACCCCGTAAAAACTCAAGGGACACCAATGCAATGTCATCGTCCAGCGCCGATTCGGTAAATCGGTCAAGCTCGCCCAAGACCTTGCCGCAGATTCCCGATACGCCCTCCCCCGAGACAGAGAGCAGAAGATCGCGCAAGCGCTGCTCGCCAAAGAACGCTCCGGTGCGGTCGCGGGCCTCAATCGTTCCATCCGTATACATGAAGAGCATGTCGCCGGGGGCGAACGTAAACGCGCCTGTCTCGTACACCATGCTCTCAAAGGCACCGATTACGCCCGATTGGCACACAAGGAGCTCCACTTCTCCCCCTCGGGTTTCTCCGCAGCCAAGCGGCGTCGACGACGGCCTAATGACCATAGTGGGAGGATGTCCCGCCGAGCAATAGGTAGCGCGGCCCGCCTTAAGATCGATCTTGGCGATAAACGCCGTCACAAACGTCTCGACCCTCGAAAAGCCCATGAGCATGCTATTGAGCGAGCGAGCCATACGGGCAGGCCCCGCACCCTCCCAGGCATAGGCCGTCAGCGCTGTCTTGACGAGAGCCGACATCGACGCCGCCTCGATTCCCTTGCCGGATACATCGCCCAAAATCATAACGGCGCAATCGTCGGGAAGTCGGACAAGCGTATAGAAGTCACCGCCGACCAACGCAGAATTCGTTGCCGATAGGTATACCGAATCGGTTGCAATGCCCGGAACGTCACCAAGCGAATTTCTCATGCCAATCTGAAGCGTCTGAGCGATATGACGCTCCTCGCGCTTTTGAGATTCGCCTTCATAGATCAGCTCAAAGTCATGCGCCAGATGCACCAGGTAGTCGTATTCAAGGTCGTCAAGTGGTTCTTGGCTGCCATCACGGAGCAGCAAAGCGCGCCTCGTCGGCCCCTTGGCAACGTCGGCGGGAACGATTGCATCGTTGTTCCGCTGACCGCCGCCCTCCGAGCGAACGCGTCCCGCCTCGAAGCCGGAATCGACATAGAGGCCCTGGCACGGCAGGCCATGAGCCCTCAACCATCCGCCCATAGGCATCGATTCGTCGACGCGGGTCAAGCGCACATGCTTAAGATCATCAGCACTCGCACCGCCCAGCACCGACTGCCCAAAACCATCGGAAGCAACCCCCAAACGCGCAGCCGGTGCGGTGGTGGAAAAGAAGAGCGACTCAGGGTCTCCCGGCAACGCCACGCGACTGCCGCCCTCAAAATCGATGACATAGGTGTCAAGACTCGCGTCATATTCCACGGGGCAGAAATGACAATTGAGCACCGTGCAGATTTCCGTCGACACCGCTCGCGAAGCGGCAACGGGATCATCGAGATAGGTAAACAGTTCGTCGCGCAGCAAATTGAGTGAGCGGCCGAGCTCCGCCGTGCGGCGCGAACGTAAGCTCGACGCCATGCCTACAAGCTGGATGGACAGGTAGTCGCAAATAACCTCGAGCACGTTCACGTCATAGGCAAGCGGAGCCTGCGGACGCTTCCAGCCCACCTCCAACACACCAAGGACCTGCGTGCCGTAAAACACGGGAAGACAGATCTCGCTGCGATACGGGGGCATATCCTGCACGCGCAGCAAATGCTTGGAACGATTGTCCAAATCCATGAACATGCCCGAAGCAACCCGGTCGCCCTCAAGGTCCTGCTGAATCGATAGGCGACAGGCACGCGACTCGCGAAGCACGTAGGTCGGAATGCCCGCGCCGTACGGCATAAACTCGGGCAGATAGCTGTCCTCAAGCTCCTTAGAAACACCGCGGAGCTTAAAGCCGCCGCTCTCGGAAAAATAGATAGCCGCACCGGAGGCATCGAGCGTTCCAACGAGCTGATTCAAAACGGTATCGAGCAAGCTGGGGAGCTCATCGGAGCCCACGGTACTCATAATGACCGAAAGGGTGCCCGAAAGGCGTTTATTCGCCACCCTAAGCTCCGATAGCGCACGTTTGAGCTGTCGGTCGTGCGAATACTGTTCTTCGATGCTATGGAGCGCCACCAAGACACGTGGCGCGCGGCGCCCAAAGATGCGTGGAGGCGTTACGGAGCCCGCACGAACCAAGACGGGGATAAAGGAGCCGTCACTCAGCTTGAGCATCAGTTCGTTCTCGGAGCCATCAGTTTCAAATGGCAGACGATGTTCCGTCGCACGCTCAAAAGCGGACGAGTACAGGACGTCTTTAACATCTCCACCGATGACGTCGGCGCGTTCCTCGCACATCAAACCAAGTAAGCGATTATTCACATGCAGAATGGTTCCGTCGAGCTCGCAGATGATGACAGCATCGCTCGTGATCTCGACTAGTTGGGCAACGTCTGCCCACTCGTTGCGTTCAAGCGTTTCCATCGTGGACCCCACCGTCTATCGGTAACAAAAAAGCCTCCGAAGAGGCTTCTCAAATGCGATGGTGTCGGAGGCGGGACTTGAACCCGCATGACCAAAAAGCGGTCACTAGCACCTCAAGCTAGCGCGTCTGCCAATTCCGCCACTCCGACATGCTATGTTGTTGATTTGCGGTTCGTTTTGTTGGACCCGCGCGTTCAACGAGGAAGATAATAACCTATGATTCGAGAACTGTGCAAGCACTTTTTTCAAAAAAGTTTACGAATTTGTAA
>CABRWN010000173.1 GCA_902474645.1 uncultured Collinsella sp. | reverse complement strand
ACGAGTTCGCCGAGCCCCAAGTAGCCGTCACGCCCAACGGTCTGCTCCCTATGGAGCCCCTGCCCATCGACGGACGCCTGCGCAAGGCTGCCCTTCGCATGCCCGACGAGATCGAGGAGGCCAGCGGCTTCACGCTCTTTGGCCGCCGCATCAAGTCGCTCATTTACACCACCGATGTCGCGGTTATCCGCAACTCCAACGCCGATGCCGTCTTTGCGGTCTACCCCTTCACGCCGCAGCCCGCCATTACGCAAGCGCTGCTGACCGTCGCCGAGTGCCCGGTCTTTGTAGGCGTGGGCGGCGGAACTACGACCGGTAAGCGCTCCGTGCAGATGGCAGCCGTCTCCGAGATGCAGGGCGCGGCGGGCTGCGTGGTCAACTCCCCCGCTACTGCCGAGATGGTCGAGCACATCACCAACATCGCCGACATCCCCGTCATCGCCACGGTCGTACGTTGCGACGATGATGCGCATGCCAAAGTGCGCGCCGGAGCCAAGATTCTCAACATCGCCGCCGGCAAAAACACGCCCCAGGTCCTGCGTGAACTGCGCGAGCACTATCCCAACCTGCCGCTCATCGCGCCGGGCGGCAAGACGCCCGAGAGCATCCGCGAGACCATCGCCGCCGGCGCCAACGCCATCATCTGGACACCGCCTTCGGCCCAGCAGCTGCAGACCGACATGATGCAGCGTTATCGCAAGATGAAGGAAGACGCCACACCCGTCATCTCGCGCGACGATGTGCCCATTATCGACCAAGTCGCCGCCGCCGAGGTCAGCCAAGTCGAGAACATGAATCCCGACGTGCCGATTCCCGACGAAGTCATCGAGCGCGTCGCTTCGATCCACGAGCGCGTCGAGGAGCATCGCGCCAACCGCGGCCTTAAGCCATCACTGCACGGCTTCTTCTTCCGCGGAAAGAAACGTTAGCCGCAACAGCAAGGCCCGCCCCACAAACGTGAGGCGGGCCGTTTTCGTTTGAGCAATCACGCAGCGACGTGATGAGCCAAGTTAATCCACGCGCTTGTCGCCCATAAAGAAGAGCGCCACCGTACCAGGTCCGGTATGCGAGCCAATCAGAGTACCGATGTCATTGATCTCAATCTTGCCTTTAAGCTGCGGAACCTGTTCCTCAATCAGCGCCGCAACTGCCTCGGCATCCTCGCGGCACGCCGAGTGCGACATGATGCATTTACCCGAATAATCCACACCGTCCTGCACGTGTGCCATCATGGTCTTGGCCATCTCGGAAATCGCGCGCTTCTTAGTGCGAATCTTCTCACGTGGCGACAGCTTGCCGTCGCAATCGACCGTCATAAGCGGGCAAATCTTAAGCGCCGTGCCGATGATCGCACTCGCAGCCGAAATGCGACCGCCTCGTAGGTAGCTCGACAGATCGGTCGAGAAGAACCAGTGGTGCAAGTTGAGCTTGTGCTCCTCGATCCAGGCAGCCGTCTCGTCGAGTGAAGCCCCGCTATCGCGCACGTCGGCGGCATATTCCAGCAACAGGCCAAAGCCCGAAGACGCCGCCAGCGAATCGATGACGCGCACCTTGCCGCCCCGGGGATAGCGATCCGCGAGCATCTGCGCCGCGACGCAGGCCGATCCATACGTGCCCGAAATACCCGACGACAACGCCAGGTGCAGCACGTCTTTACCCTCGGCAACAAACGGCTCCCAAAACTCCTCGTACTCACCCGCGCTCACCTGAGACGTCTTGGGCATGGCGCCCGCGGCAATCTGGGCAAAAAACTCGTCCGGCGTAATCGACTGATACAGATCGTCCGTATGGACAACATCGTCGATCTCGTAATGAAAACACACGACAGGGATATTGCGCGACGCAAAGAACTCACGGGTTCGGTCGGCGGCGGATTCACAGGTCAGGACAAAATCACTCATATGAGGCTCCTTACTCATTGCTGCGCAAATTATCGCACAGTAAGCCTACATACGGTACATATGTCCACTATTTACCAAATCGAACCAAAAATAGCGAACATCTTTACCACCATCGTCTCCACCGACCCCACGCATAAATATCTGAGAAAACGCCCTCTGTCGTCTCCACTCAACCGCCATATCTACCTCAACTAAATCGATTTACCAAACCGTTCAGCCGACAATTCAACCGCTGGCGCAAAATCGAAACAAAAGCGGCGCATACTGATAAACGTTTGACGCTGTTTATCAGTTTTACCAGCTCCATCGGAAGGTGTTTCATGGTCGCATTCGATCGCAACCCGCAAGACTTCAAGTATCTGCGCCTGCTGTCGAGACAGTTCCCCACCGAACAATCCGCGTTTACCGAAATTATCAACCTCTCGGCCATCCTCAACCTGCCCAAAGGCACCGAGCATTTTATGAGCGACGTGCACGGCGAGTACGAAGCCTTTATGCACATCCTCAACAACTGCTCGGGCGTCGTGCGCGAACATGTCGACGAGATCTTTGGCGACACGCTCACCTTTGACGAAAAGGGCGAGCTGTGCACGCTCATCTACTATCCGCGCGAGAAGATCGATCTTGTCCGCAGCCGGCGCGAGGACTCGCCCACCTGGTATAAGACCATGCTCGACCAGCTCATTGTGGTCGCCCGCTCGCTTTCGAGCCGCTATACCCGCTCCAAGGTGCGCAAGGCTATCCCTCGCGATTACGCCTACATCATCGACGAGTTGCTGCACACGCATCCGGATGAGAACAACTACCGCGTGCGTTATCACGAGCGCATTATCGAGTCCATCCTAGAGACCGCCAGCGCCGACGACTTTATCGAGTCGCTCGCCTCACTCATCAAGCGCCTCGCCGTCGACCACCTGCATTTGGTGGGCGACATCTTCGACCGCGGCGGCGGCGCGGCCAAGATTATGGACCGCCTGCTCACCTATCATTCGCTCGACATTCAGTGGGGTAACCACGATCTGCTGTGGATGGGCGCCGCCGCCGGCGAGCCCGCCTGCATCGCCACGGTGCTGCGCAACAACCTGCGCTATGACAACTACGAGATTCTCGAGAACGACTACGGCATCTCGCTGCGCGAGCTTGTCGCCTTCGCCGACGCCACCTATACCGCCGGCGAGCCGATCAGCCCGCCGATCAAGGCCATTAACGTCCTGCTCTTTAAGCTCGAGGGCCAGATTATCCAGCGCCACCCCGAGTTCGACATGGCCGACCGCCTGCTGCTCGACAAGATCGACCACGACGCCGGCACAGTCACGCTTGCCGACGGCAGCGTGTGGCCGCTCACGACCAACGACTTCCCCACCGTCGATCCGGCGGACCCCTACACGCTCACGCCCGAGGAGCAGCACATCATCGACAAACTCGTGTCCGAGTTTGTCACCGCCGATCACCTGCATCGCCACATCGATTTCCTCTATACCCACGGCTCCATGTATAAGGTCGCCAACGGCAACCTGCTGTTCCACGGCTGCGTGCCGCTCAACGAAGACGGCACCTTTAGCAGCATGAATTGCCTGGGCACCTGGCACGCCGGGCGCGATTATTTTGATTTTTGCGACTATATCGCCCGCCGCGCCTGGCGCGTTGGCGACCGCGATGCCCTCGACTGGATGTGGTACCTGTGGATCGGCTTTAACTCACCCGCCAGCGGACGCGTGGTGCGCACGTTCGAGCGCGCCTACATCGCCGACAAGAGCACGTGGGTCGAGCCGATGGACCCG
>CABRWN010000172.1 GCA_902474645.1 uncultured Collinsella sp. | reverse complement strand
CCGGCCATAATGCCCAGGCGCGGTGCGGCAAGACGGGCGTCTGCCGCCGCGACTCGGTACGAAATCAACGAGAACCAGTGTGCTCCATTAAGCTAAAGTTTGCGAACATCCTCTCTAAAAAGGTGAACTCGCTAGGCTTTTTTGGGTTTGTTGACGATGATGATGCCGCCGCAGACCAACAGCAGGGCAACGATGACGGTAACGGGGCTCGTGCCAGCGCCCTCGCCGAGCAGCAGCGCGCTCAGCACCACACCAAAGACGGGGTTCATAAACCCAAAGACCGAGACGCGGCTGACGGGGTTGACGGCAAGCAGGCGCGACCACAGCGAGTACGCGACGGCGGAAATGAGTGCCATATAAATGATGAGCGCGATGGCGGGGGCGATTTCGGTGGGGGACAACGTGCCGCCCATCAAAAACCCGATGGCGGTAAGGACCACGCCACCGACTAAAAACTGCCACCCGGCAAGCAAGACGCCGTCGTGCTCGCGCGAGAAGATGCCGATCAGGCAGGTCGATAGGGCGCCTGCAACAGTGGAAGCCAAGATAAAGCCCTCGCCGTCGAGCGTAAAGCCAAAGGTGCCGTCCGCGCCCGAAAGGTTGACGAGCGCGACGCCGGCAAAGCCCAGCGCACAGCCAAGCACCTTGGCCGTATTGAGCTTTTCGGTGTGAAATGCCAGGGCGGCAAAGAGGATTGCGAGGAAGTTGGCGCTGGCCTCGATGATGGAGCTCGACATGGCGCTGGCGCGCGAGAGGCCCAGATAGAAAAAGAAGTACTGCCCGATAGTCTGGAAGAGCGACAAGACAACGATGGGCTTGATGTCGCGAGTACGCGGAATGAGGGGACGGCGCTGAGCCGCGCTCATCCCAACGATAACCAGGGCACCGGCAAGCGTAAAGCGTAAACCTGCAAAGAGCAGCTGCGAAGCGCTATCGTGCGCGGGGATGCCAAAGAGCCCGTAACCGATCTTGATGCAGGGGAAAGCCGATCCCCAGAGTGCACAGCAAACAAGACAGCCCAGGATGAGTCCGGGCAGGGTGGCGAGATACGGCTTGCGGCTTTCCATGATGTCCTTCCTACATGCGCGAAGCAAAAAAGAACCCGCCACCGGATGTGTCGGTGGCGGGTGTTGTTACCCGAAGGGATTGTACCTGATGGGAAAGGTTTAAGCGAAGTAGGCCACGCCGCTCTCAAAGATCGGCATGAACTTATCGCCGGGGACATGCTCGGGCACGTTGCGGTACAGGTTGTCGCCGCGACGCTCGGCATGACCCATCTTGCCCAGGACGCGGCCGTCGGGGCTCGTGATGCCCTCGATGGCGAGTGCGGAGCCGTTGGGGTTGACGGAGAGATCCATGCTGGGCTTGCCGTCCTCGCCCACATACTGCGTGGCGACCTGGCCGTTGGCGATCAGCTGGGTGAGCACTTCGTCATTGGCGACAAAGCGGCCCTCGCCGTGGCTGATGGCGACGGTGTAGGGGTCGTCCAGGCTGCACTGCGACAGCCACGGGGACAGGTTGGACGAGATGCGGGTGCGCACCAGACGGCTCTGATGACGACCGATGGTGTTGAACGTCAACGTGGGCGCATCGGGCGTGGCGTCGACGATGTCGCCATAGGGCACCAGACCGAGCTTAATCAGGGCCTGGAAGCCGTTGCAGATGCCCAGCATCAGGCCATCGCGGGCCTTGAGCAGGTCGCGGACTGCCTCGGTGACCTCGGGAGCGCGGAAGAACGCCGTGATGAACTTGGCGGAGCCGTCGGGCTCGTCGCCGCCCGAGAAGCCGCCGGGGATCATGACGATCTGGCTTGCGCGGATGCGGCGGGCAAGCTCGTGGGTACTCTCGGCGACGGCCTCGGGCGTGAGGTTGTTGATCACGAAGGTGTCGGCCTCGGCGCCGGCGGCACGGAAGGCGCGGGCGCTATCGTACTCGCAGTTGTTGCCGGGGAACACGGGGATAATCACGCGCGGGCGGGCGATCTTGGCGCCGCCGTACACGTGGATGTCCTTGGCGCGGAAGTCGATGGTCTCGACCTCGGGGGTCTCGTCGGCGCTGCGGTAGGCAAAGACGCCCTCGATGCCGCTCTCCCAGGCCTCCTGGAGCTCGGAGAGCTCGATGACTTCGGAGCCGGTGTCGATGACATAGCCCTCGACGGTGGTGCCCAAGGGCTCGACGACAACGCCGTCGGCGACCTCGGGCAGCTCGGCATCCTCGGCGAGCTCGACGATAAAGCTGCCGTAGAGCGGGGTGAAGAGGCTCTCCACGTCTACATCCTCGGCAAGCTCGATGCCGATCTGGTTACCGACGCACATCTTAAAGAGGCTCTCGGCGCCGCAGCCGTAGCCGGGCGTGGAGATGGCCAGGGCGTTGCCGGTAGCAGTGAGCGCCTCGACGGCGTCAAACGCGGCGAGCAGCTGCTGGGCGTCGGGACGGTAGTCCTCGCCATAGGTGGCGGGGGCGATGCGGACGACGCGGTGCGTGAGGCCCTTGAACTCGGGCGAGACGGCGCGGGCGGCCTTGCCCACGGCGACGGCGAAGCTGATCAGGGTCGGCGGAACGTTGAGCTCGCCGGTCTCGTCCTCAAACGAACCGCTCATGGAGTCCTTGCCGCCGATGGCGCCGGCACCCAGGTCGACTTGGGCCATGAGGGCGCCCAGGACGGCTGCCGTGGGCTTGCCCCAGCGCTCGGCCTCGGTGCGCAGGCGCTCGAAGTACTCCTGGAAGGAGAGATAGGCGCGCTTGTGCTCAAAGCCGGCAGCCACGAGCTTGGCGATGGACTCGACCACGGACAGATAGGCGCCCGCAAACTGGTCGGCCTCCATCAGATAGGGGTTGAAGCCCCATGCCATGGCACTCGCCGTGGTGGTCTCGCCGTCCACGGGGAACTTGGCGACCATGGCCGAGCTGGGGGTGAGCTGCGTCTTGCCGCCAAAGGGCATGAGCACGGTCGCGGCGCCGATGGTGGAGTCGAAGCGCTCGGAAAGGCCCTTGTTGGAAGCGACGTTGAGGTCGGTGACAAGCGAGGTCATGCGCTCGGCAAGCGTGGTGCCGGCCCAGCTGGGCTGCCACACGCTGCGGGCGCATACGTGGGCGACCTGGTGCTTGGGCGCGCCGTTGGAGTTGAGGAACTCGCGAGATAGGTCGACGATGGCGACACCGTTCCAGGCCATGCGCATGCGCGGCTCGGCGGTAACCTCGGCGATAACGGTCGCCTCGAGGTTCTCCTCGGCGGCGTAGCCCATGAACTCCTCGACGTCACCGTCGGCGACGGCGCAGGCCATACGCTCCTGGGACTCGGAGATGGCGAGCTCGGTGCCGTCAAGGCCGTCGTACTTCTTGGTCACGGTGTCCAGGTCGACATACAGGCCGTCGGCAAGCTCGCCCACGGCGACCGAGACGCCGCCGGCACCAAAGTCGTTGCAGCGCTTGATCAGGC
Organism: uncultured Collinsella sp.; assembly: GCA_902474645.1. Taxonomy (GTDB): domain Bacteria; phylum Actinomycetota; class Coriobacteriia; order Coriobacteriales; family Coriobacteriaceae; genus Collinsella. The sequence goes on along the minus strand of CABRWN010000172.1, from coordinate 333 downwards.
GGCAGGCGTCGCCGCGGCGGAAGAGGCGCTGCAGTTTGCGCTCGACCGGAGCGTTGCCCTTCTGGACCTCGGCGCCCGAGGTCTCGATGGACTCGGTGTTCTGGGTCTTGGAGGAGCCGGTGGCACCGCCGATGCCGTCACGGCCGGTGCGGCCGCCCAACAGGATGATCTTGTCGGTGGGGGCGGGGCACTCGCGACGCACGTGGTTTGCCGGGGTAGCGCCCACGACGGCGCCGACCTCCATGCGCTTGGCGACGTAGCCGGGGTGATAGAGTTCGTTGACCTGACCGGTGGCAAGGCCGATCTGGTTGCCGTAGCTGGAGTAGCCGGCGG